>JAKSQD010000006.1 GCA_024404315.1 Oscillospiraceae bacterium | reverse complement strand
TCGTTTTTTCCCGACTTTTTCCCAGTTCTATACACTCATCCGTGTGGATTATGTGCGTTTCTTTGCAGATTCTGTGGATAACAAAAATCTGACACCTTATCCCCCTTCAGCAAGCGCCGGAGTGCCACACCCGAAAAGCCCATCAGCCAATCAGCAGCAAACGCCTCCAGTGTGAAAAATCACCGTCAAAGGCTTTCCCCATCGCTTCCTCGAGAAAGGCCTTTGCAGGATTTTTGTCACCGTCCAACCGGACAAAAAAATAGCAATACCGCCGTGGGTCTCAAGCACGGCGGTATCACCAAAACAAAAAAGAAAAGGAGGAAAAAAATGAAACAAACAAGCGATCTATATAAACCCTAACTGTAGAGGGGATAGCAAGAGGAGATTCAAACATAAACTTCTTTTAAAACAACCACAACAGACGATATTGTTCAAAGGAACGTTTCGTTCTGCTCGAAGCGGTTGTCTGTTCTACTCTGTGAGCTTAAGATACTATGTTTTCCCAGTTTGTACAAGTGGTAAAATTCCTAAAAAGCAAAAACATGTCAAATCCTTTTCAGTCAAAACATTCAATCCAATTCAAATCTTTTTCTCCCGCTTTCTTTTTGCATCCAAATCGTTCATATTTGTACCGTGTCACCGTACAACTATTGCCACAAATTCCAAACCATTTCAACACAAATTTGCCTTTTCATTACTCCTCATATTATTTCGAAAATTATGTCACACAGCAATACCCGCCCTTTTGCGCCGCTTTGTCCCCTTTGCTTTCCCTCTCTAACAGAATCAGGTTACTCCTATAACCCGTATAACCCACTATTTTTAGTGAAGGATTTTCACGGCCAGCTCGTTTGTTGTATATTTCCACGAATAAACCACTTTAAACTTTGGGTAAAATATCAATGGCCAAATTTGACCGGTTTTGTTATAATGTGTTCAACAATATTGGAAACGGTTTCAATCCATTTTATTGCACTTCGAATGGAGGCGTTCATCATGAGCATCATATCACATTTGTTATATGACGAGCAGCAGTCCGCCACATATCACAGAGAAGCTGAGGACATCGTGTCTCATATTTGTGGTGTCAGTTTCAGTGAGGCGGAAGAGCTGGGTCTTGGCCGAGCCTATCGCATGGCTCTGACGGAAGTCCTGCGCCGTCTGACGCTTTATGACCTTTATCACCAGCCCATCCTGCCCACGCCCACTTCCGAGGAGCGTTATTGCGTTGCCGCCCGGGGTGCTGAAGAGGTTCTGCTGAAAAACGGTTGTCAGCAATTGAAGCTGACCGGTGCAATCTGATCTCCGATTCCCTCTCGCTGTATTTTTTTATCCTCTTTTTCAACCGGTTTTTGTGATAACGTTCAAAAAATTTTGCCCACAGCGGCTAAAATTCTCAAAAAAACCTGGTGATACCCGTTGAAAAAACAGGTTCAAACGGCTATAATAGATTCAGAAGACTGCGTAGGTGTATTTTGCCTTTTTTTGCGCTTCTTTTGAAAGAACAACTCAGGCTATTACAACCTTTTTAGAATCAACTTTTTATCTGAAGTGAGGAAAAAAATATGAGCGTTGCAAAGGATATTGGTATCGATCTGGGTACCGCTTCCATTCTGGTCTACGTCAAGGGCAAAGGCGTCGTCCTCCAGGAGCCCTCTGTCGTGGCGATTGATAAGAACACCGGCAAGTTGCTGAAGGTCGGCAGCGAAGCACAGAATATGCTGGGCCGCACCCCCGGCAACATTGTCGCCATGCGTCCCCTGCGTGAGGGCGTTATCTCTGACTATGATATGACGGAGCGTATGCTGCGTGAGTTCCTGCGCAAGGTCGCTCCCGTCCACTTCTTCAAGCCCCGTCTGGTCATCTGCGTTCCCTCCGGTATCACCGAGGTCGAAGAGCGTGCTGTCATCGACGCAGGCATCCAGGCTGGCGCTCGCAAGGTCTACCTGATTGAAGAGCCCGTTGCAGCAGCCATCGGCGCTGGCATCGACATTGCCAAGCCCGACGGTCATATGATCGTCGATATCGGCGGCGGTACCACTGATGTGGCTGTTATCTCCCTTTCCGGCGTGGTTGAGTCCGACTCCATTAAGGTGGCTGGCGACCAGTTCAATGACGCTGTTGTCAAGTACATTCGCCGCAAGCACAATGTGCTCATTGGTGAGCGTACCGCCGAAGAGCTCAAGATGAAGATTGGCTGCGTCTTCCCCCGTGATGAGGAGCAGATTGTGGAGATTAAGGGTCGTGACTTGATGACCGGCCTGCCCCGCACCTTCGAGGTTTCCTCCTCTGAGATGATTGAAGCCTTCGAGGAGCCTACTCAGCGCATTCTGGAAGCCATCCACAGCGTGCTGGAGCGTACTCCCCCCGAGCTGGTGGCCGATATCTCCACCAACGGCATTGTTATGACCGGCGGCGGCTCTCTGGTCTGGGGCTTTGACAAGCTGATTGAATCTCACACCGGCATTGAAACCCGTGTGGCCAACGATGCAATCTCCTGCGTTGCATACGGCACTGGCAAGAGCCTGGACGATCTGGCTTCCATGCAGGACGGTACCATGAACCTGTCCCGCCGCAAGCAGATGAACGGCTAAGAGAACAGTAAGAAAATGGGGTGTTATCTGTTGGAGTCACCCCCCCTGTCAGCTAACGCCGACATCCCCCCTGCTAGGGGGGACAGAACTTCCCTCTTTTGCGTTTGTAGGGTGAGAGAAAAAATGCCTCCCCTAACAGGAGTTTCGGCGGCAAGCGTAAGCTTGCAAAATGCGTTAGTAACGCATTTTAGCCGAAAACAGAGAAAACGGCGAAGCCGCACTTTATCAACAGTGGCACGGCGTAAGCCGTGACGGAGGAGTGAAGCAGCATTCCAACCCTCTTTGAAACTAACACTCTCAGAATTGAAATAGAATCATCACCGAATGATAAGGTCTGGAAAGAATCTCGCTTCCCCATTGGGGAACACGGCATCCGCCGCAACGAAAGAGGCTCCTTCCAGACCTTTCTTTTTTCTTTGAAGCCTTGCAAAAAGGGATTTCGGGACAAAAAACAGGCTTGGAAAGCGATACCTTCCAAACCTGTTGCGTTTGATTCTGATTGGTTATTTTCCAGGCTTACATACCGAGCAGGGCGTATAACCGGCACTCTTTGCTTTTTTCTTGGTAGTTTGAATCTTGCTCTTTTTCAGATAGCGGCAGCTTCCTGTGTGGTACTTGTCTCCCGTATCGGTGATATACACCGTATCAGACTGGGAAGAAGAGGAAGAAGAGCTAGAGGAGGAACCAGAAGAGGAGCTAGAAGAAGAACCGGAGGAGGAGCCAGAGGAGGAGCTCGTGGTTTTTGCCTTTGGAACCGTCACGCTCTTTTTCTTGCTCCAAGCGGAATAAACCGTCTTTCCGTCGGACTTTTTATAGGCTCTGACACGAACATAATACTTGCTTCCGGCTTTCAGCTTGGAAATGGTGCAGCTGGTTTTGGTTGTTTTGACCTTCTCTGCCTTGGCAAAGTCGCTGGCGGTTGCGTACTGCACCTCGTAGCCAGCAACGGAGGAAACCTTCTCCCACTTGACCGTAATGGTTTTTTTGCTGCTGGCCTTGAGCTCCGTGATACTGGTTGCCTTGACGGTGACTTTCTTCAAGAGCAGAGGAGCGGGCTTGCAGAGATCGGTCAGATTGGTCACGGCGGCGGGAAGCGCCACAGTGGTTCCGGCAGCGGCAGAAGCAGTGCCCGAGAAGAGCGTCACGCTCATGAGCAGCGCCATCAGGAAGGCCGAAAGCCGTCTCATTTTGTTTTTCATATCAGATTGACTCCTTTCTTTCGACAGCATCCTGTCTGTCGTGATATGGGATATTTTATCTGTATTTCAGATAAAAGTCAATGCCAGTAGAACAAATGGTTATCATCTTTTTGAGGTAATTCCATGCTATTTCCAAATATCCGTGCACTGCGGGAAGACCATGACTATAAACAGCGTGAGCTGGCAAATGTATTGAATGTGTCACAAAACACCTATTCTCAATATGAAAATGGTATCATTGAGCTGACAGCGGAAACCCTCATTAAGCTGGCAGATTTTTATGGTGTCAGCGTGGATTATCTGCTGGGGCGTTCCCCCACCCCTTAAAAGAGCCGAGTTTCTGGCTCTTTTCTTTTTGGTAAAAATCAAAACGGACTGACCCGCAGTTTACACACCACGTTTCAGTCCCGTTTTGCTCTGAATAGAAAGTTTGTTGTTGTCAAAAAGAAGCTCTCGTTCAAATCATTTTTGCTGGAACGCCCACCAAAGTGGCACCTTCCACGAGACAATCCTTGACAACGACTGCGCCTGCGCCAATTTTAACATCGTTCGCAATCTTTACATTGCCGATGACAACTGCCCCGTAACCAATTTCAACATTATCGCCAATCTGAGGAGAGTCGGGAGAGCTGCCATTGTTCCCAATGCAATTGTTGCCATGCAGTCGGCAATATTCTCCTATAGATGCGTTACCATTGATGATAATGCTGCCATGATGAAAAATGACCGTTCCCTTTCCGATGGAGAAGGGTTGAATATAGAAGCCCAAGCAATTGCCCAGCCTATTTTTCCTTGTTGCGTACAGCAATTCCAAAAGCTTGGCTCCCACTCTGCCTTTTTGAGAAAGCGCTCTGTAATACTCCTCTTTTCTCAAAAACTTCATATACTTACGGATGAGATAAAAATGGTCTCTTGTCAGAAACATTTTGATATGATCTTTTTTAGAAAATTCCATCCAGAATCTGGAATCCGCTTGAATGGTTTCTTTTAACTCACTTCTCGTCATGTATCATCACCATATTTCACAATCAATCGTTATCGTCCGAAAGGGTGTCTCTCACTCGTCGTCTCCGATGTGGTTTTGCAGCTCGCTCATAAAGCCCGCCGTCATGATACCTGTGGGCAGGGCTATAATGGCGATTCCCACCAGAGAGGAAAGCATACTCACCAGCCGCCCAATATCGGTGACGGGGTACACATCGCCATAGCCCACAGTGGTCAGCGTCACGACAGACCAGTATACTGCATCAAAAAAGCTATGAAAGCTCCCTGGCTCCACCGAGAACATCACCAAGGCGGAAACAAAAATGTAAGCAATGGCCATCCACAGCACGGCTTCCAGCGCCTGTTTTTCCTTCTTCACCGCCACGGCGATGACCCGAAAGCCCTTGCTGTAGCGGAACAGGCGGATTGCTCGAAGGCTGCGGGAGAGCCGAAGCAGGCGCATGACCTTCCAGCCGGGATTGAGCACAATCAGGGAGGGCAAAACCGACACTACATCCAGAATCGCCATAAAGCCGATGGGATAATAAAAGAAGGCCGCTCCATGATAGCTGGGTTTTCTGAAATCCGCCGTCAGCCAGCGCAGAAAATAGTCCACAATGAACATATTCACCGCCGCATGATCCATTGCGTCCAGCATCTCGCTCTCCCCCTTGAAGCAAAGGGGCAAAATGCTGCAAAAAATACACAGAATCAACAGCCGGTCATAGCATTGACTGACGGGGTCGTCGTCTTCACAGTGCTCCACGATTTCAAAAATCCGCTTGCGCAGGCCATAAAGCCCCACGCTAAGGGCGGTGTACCAATCGCTCCCGTTCAATCCACATACCCCCAGAGACCCCGAACGCTCACTTCACCGGAAGTGACGGTCTCTTCCCGTCCGTCGGGGTGACGCACCACCAGACCAAAATCATCCGCCACAGCAATGGCTTCTGCTGGCTGGGTGGAACCGTCGGCACGGATTAAGCGCACCTGTTTTCCCACCGTCAGGCAGCGAGAGCGATAGCGTTCCAGGTAATCCTCGCCGCCGTTGAGCCATGCGGTATACATGCGATCCAAAGCGTTGAGAATTTCCGCCGCCAAACGGCCACGGGAAATTGGTTTGCCCGCCGCCATCGCAATGGAACCGGCAATCTCCCGGATATCCTCGGGGAAATCCGTTTCTCTCTGGTTGACGTTGATGCCGATGCCGGTGATAATGTGCTGGAGCGCTCCGCTCTCTCCTTCAATCGACATTTCCGTGAGAATGCCACAGATTTTCCGGCGATTGAGCACAATATCATTGGTCCACTTGATTTCGGGGCGGAGTCCGGTAGCGGCCTCGATGCCCTCGCAGACGGCCACGGCTACAAACGCCGTCAGATTCAGCGCCTGAACGGGAGGAAGGTTGGGGCGAACCAGCACACTCATATAAATTCCGCTGTCGGGCGGAGACTGGAAGGAACGCCCCAAACGGCCACGGCCTCCGGTTTGCTCGTTGGCAATCACAGCGGTTCCCGACGGGGTTTGCATGGCGTTTCGTTTCAAATAATTGTTGGTGGAATCAATGCTCTCAAAGCATTCCAGCTTGGCGGCAATGTGCTCCACCCGCAGCCAAGGAATGATTTCTCCCTTGGTCAGAAGATCCGGCCCGGCAATCAGCCGATAGCCCCGCCGGGTAATCGCCTCGATCTCATACCCATCCTGACGCAGGACGTTGACCGATTTGGATACCGCCGCCCGGGAAATGCCCAGTTCTTTGCTGATCGCTTCGCCGGAAGTAAAATCCTCTGGGTTCTGCCGCAGAATGGAAAGGATCTTCTCTTTGCTCATGATGGTGTTCTCTCCTTTTTGAGTTATCCTCAGTTTACCATAAAGTTTTTCCATTTGCAATGGTTATGCTTTTCGCCTTTCTTTTTCCAAAATGCACATTTTGTCAATCTATTTGACTGTCTTTGTCAATTCGTCATGAAATCCAGTTCCTTTCCATTCCCTGACCGAAAAACGTGGCAAATTCTCCATATTTTTAGAGAGTTTTTTGACAGGGCAGTACTTGACAAACCGAAAAACCGCTGTTATGATAGGACACAGCATCAAACGCAGTGAACAGGAAAGTCCGGTTCCATACCACGGTTCAGAGAGGGCGTAAACGCTGAAAGCGCCTCCAAGGTTCAGCCGGAAAGTCACCTGTGAGCGGCTCCGCAGAACGCTTCGGTCACTAAGCGGAGACGGCCCCCCTCGTTATTGGGGAACGAGTGCATGGGAGTGCTCAGAGTTTGCAGTTCTTTCATGAATGTTAGGTGGTACCACGGAGTAATGGGCTTCGTCCTAGTTTAAGGGGCGGGGCGTTTTTTATTGCCCCATGCCGTCCGGTTCCTCGTTTGACCAATTTGACGCACGAATAAGAGAAAAAAAGGTTCTTTTCTGCCTTTCTCCTTCTCAAGAGACCAAATAAATGGAGGTATCCCATACGATGAAATTGAAAGCATCTCAGGTCGTGATGGAATGCCTGCTGGAACAGGGTGTCGATACCGTTTTCGGCTACCCCGGCGGCACGATTCTGGAAATTTACGACGAATTTGAGCTTCACGGCTACAGCAAAAAAATCCGTCACATTCTGACCGCCCACGAGCAGGGCGCTTCTCATGCGGCTGACGGTTATGCACGCTCCACCGGCAAGGTGGGTGTTTGCTTCGCTACCTCCGGCCCTGGCGCAACCAACCTGACCACCGGCATCGCCACCGCTTATATGGACTCCTCCCCCGTTGTGTTCCTCACCGTCAATGTCGGTGAGAGCCTCATCGGTAAGGACTCCTTCCAGGAGGTCGATATCACCGGCATTACCATGCCCATCACCAAGTGCAACTATCTGGTTCGCCGTGGTGAAGATCTGGCCGATATCATGCGTGAGGCCTTTGCCATCGCCCGCAGCGGTCGTCCCGGCCCCGTCCTGATTGATATCCTGAAAAACGTCACCTACGAGATGGTGGAATATAACCCCCTGCCCCTGAGCGAGCATCACCGCCACGGCAAGCTCGGTCAGCTCATCGCCCGCAAGGGTCATGACCTCAAGACCCCCGAACCTGACCATGACGACGTGACTATGCTGGTGGAAATGCTCTCCGACTGCAAGCGCCCCCTGGTTCTGGTCGGCGGCGGTGTCATCCGCAGCAAGGGTGCCGTTCCCGAGTTCCGCCGCTTTATTGAAAAGCTGGGCTGCCCGGTTGCCTCCACCGTCATGGGCGGCGGCGCTTGCCCCGGCGATCACCCCCTCTTCACCGGCATGATTGGTATGCACGGCAACCACGCCTCGAACGTGGCCAGCCACGATTGTGATATGCTCATCGCCATCGGCTGCCGCTTCTCCGACCGAGTGACCTGCGACGTGAAAACCTTCGTCCCCAACGCCTGCGTGGTTCACATCGACATTGACCGCTCCGAGATTGACAAGAACGTGCTCACCAGTCACCACATCATCGGCGACGCTCGCCGTGTTCTGGAGCTGCTGAACGAGCGCATCATGCTCCGTGAGTATGATTTCTCCGCCTGGCGCACCGCCATCCTCTCCCTGAAGGAGGCTCCCCTGGAGCACAATGACAACAAGCTGCTGCCCCACGAGATTCTCGAAACCGTCTCTGAGCTGACCAACGGTAACGCCATCATCGCTACCGATGTCGGCCAGCATCAGATGTGGTCCTGCCAGTACTTCCACTTCAACCGTCCCGGCCAGCTGCTGACCTCCGGCGGCTTCGGTACGATGGGCTTCGGTTACGGCGCTGCCTTCGGCGCAAAGGTGGGCAACCCTGACCAGGTCGTGGTTCACACCACCGGCGACGGCTGCTTCCGCATGAACTGCCACGAGCTGGCAACCGTGCAGCATTATGACATCCCCGTCATCACCATCATCTTCGATAACCACACCCTGGGCATGGTTCGTCAGTGGCAGACCCTCATCTATGGCAAGCGCTACAGCCAGACCACCTTGGACAGAGGTCCCGATTTCGTCAAGCTGGCTGAGGCTTACGGCGTGAAGGGCTACCGTGTCACCAACGTGGACGAGTTCAGAGCCGCTTTCCAGGAGGCGTTGGAGTCCGGTCACGCCGCTGTCATTGACGCTATGCTGGATATGGACGAGATGGTTCATCCCATGGTCGCCGGTACCAGCCCCGTCACCAACTTCCTGCTGGATTAAGGAGGGAACCGATATGCCGTATACTTCCGCAAGCGCCACCCGTCAGACCCTGTCTGTTCTGGTTGACAACTATGCAGGCGTTTTGAGCCAGGTCTCCCGCCTGTTCTCCCGTAAGGGCTTTAACATTGAATCTCTGGCTGTGGGTACCACCGACAACCCCGAGATTTCCCGAATCACCATTGAGGTGATTGCGGACGAGCAGCAGACCAAGCAGGTCATGAGCCAGCTTTCCAAGCTCTTTCCCGTCCGCAGCGTTAAGCGTCTGGAGCCCGCACACTCCATTCGCCGTGAGCTTCTGCTCATCAAGGTGAAGGCAGAGACCCGTGAAATCCGCAACGAGGTCATTCAGATTGCCAACATCTTCCGCGCTTCCATCATTGACGTCTCTCTGGGGTCTATCACCCTGGCCATCATCGGCACGGAATCCAAGGATGATGCCATCGAGGGTCTGCTGAAGGAATTCGGCATCCTCGAATTGGCTCGTACCGGCATGGTGGCATTGGAGAGAGGACAATATACTCTTAACGATGAATCAAAAGTTAAAGGAGAATACGATTATGGCAAACTCATGTTATGACATGAACGCAAAAATGTACTACGCTTCCGACTGCGACCTGTCCTATCTGGACGGCAAGACCATCGCTGTTGTCGGTTACGGCTCTCAGGGTCACGCTCACGCTCAGAACCTGCGTGATTCCGGCTGCCACGTCATCATCGGCGTTCGCCCCGGCAAGTCCTTCCAGAAGGCTACCGACGACGGCTTCGAGGTTTACACCGTCGCTGAGGCCGCTAAGAAGGCTGACATCATCATGATGCTGGTCAACGACGAGCGTGCTGCTCAGATCTATGCTGAGTCCGTCAAGGACAACCTGGAGCCCGGCAATGCCATCGCTTTCGCTCACGGCTTCAACATCCGCTACAAGCAGATCGTTCCCCCCGCTGACGTTGACGTCTTCATGGCTGCTCCCAAGGGTCCCGGCCACACCGTCCGTGGTCAGTATGTCGCCGGTCAGGGCGTGCCCTGCCTGATTGCTGTGGAGCAGGACGCTACCGGCAACTGCCGTAACATCGCTCTGGCTTATATCGCTGGCATCGGCGGCGCTCGTGCCGGTATCATGGAGACCACCATGGACATCGAGACCGAGACCGACCTGTTCGGTGAGCAGACCGTCCTGTGCGGCGGCGTGGTTGACCTGATGCAGTGCGGCTTCGAGGTTCTGTGCGAGGCTGGCTACGCTCCCGAGAACGCTTACTTCGAGTGTATGCACGAGATGAAGCTCATCATCGACCTGGTCAATAAGGCTGGTGTCGCTGGCATGAACTACTCCATCTCTGACACCGCTGAGTACGGCGAGTATGTCTCCGGCCCCCGTGTCCTGCCTCATGAGCAGACCAAGGCCAACATGCGCGCTGTTCTGTCCGACATCCAGGACGGCACCTTCGCTGGCAAGTGGATTGCTGAGAACAAGAATGGCCGCTGCTTCTTCAACTCCAAGCGTGCCGCTCTGGCCAAGCACCCCATGGAAATCGTGGGCAAGGCTCTGCGTGACAACATGCTGTGGAAGGATGCCGCTGCTGGTGACTCCGCTCTGGACTCCGCTTCCAAGTAATCACCGGAACAGGATTCCGTACCAGTTCGGGGTTTCTCGCCCCGAACCCTCGCTCAGGGGTGACTGGATAACGTCTCCCCTGAGAACCCCCAAAACGGTTGCGCTTGGGCTGTCTCAGCCGAGCGCCAAGCAACGTCTGACAAAAGGGGCGGGCTTCTCGCCCGTCTCTTTTCTTTTTGGATCTGTCATATAGGAAAGGAGCTTGTGATGGAACACGCCACGTCCTCCCGTCCCTTTTCCAAAACGGACACCAACATCCTCAAAGGCATTGCCATTTTGATGATGTATCTCCACCATCTCTTCTATTCTGCCGATACCCCCGGCATGGAGCTGGTGAATTTCTGGCTGCTGCCGGAAAAACGAGTCATCGCCATTGCCCAGATGTGCAAGCTGTGCGTGGCTACCTTTGTCTTTCTCACCGCCTACGGAACCACCCTTTCCTTCGGAAAGCGCCTGTCTCAGCAGCCCGAGATGGACTGCTTCCGGTACTCCCTCCGGCGGTATTTTTCCATGATGACCGGCTTTTG
The DNA here is from genome assembly GCA_024404315.1 of Oscillospiraceae bacterium. Lineage (GTDB taxonomy): Bacteria > Bacillota > Clostridia > Oscillospirales > Oscillospiraceae > Onthomonas. The sequence continues at coordinate 53,528 of JAKSQD010000006.1, read as the reverse complement.
GCTGGTGTTTGTGGATTGCCAGCTGGTCTCCTTCTTCACGGAGCGGACAAGGGCTTCCATCTACGGCAAAAAGCTGGTGGAGCGCTGCTACTACACCGTGATTGACGGGTTCGGTCTGGCAAAAGCCTTTGGTACCCCCACCTACAACGCCACTTGGTGGTATATGTCCTTGGCGGCGCTGCTGGTGTTTCTGGTTCCGCCGCTCATTCTGCTGGCCAAGCGTCTGCGGTGGTCGCTTATCCCGTTGACCATCCTGATTCCCCGTCTGTTCGGCGGCAAACCCTCCTCCAACGGCTGGCGCTATCTGCTGCCCGTGGTTCTGGGCATCCTGTTGGCTCAGGAAGGCGTGTTTGAACAGATTGGCCTTGCCCTCTCCCGCAACAAATCCGCTTGGCTGGCAGCCTTCCCGGTTTTGAGCGCTGGCGCTTTGTTTTTCATGCTCTGCGTGCGGAGATTCAAGCAGCCGGGGCTTTTTGAGGCTCCCGCCGTGCTGTGTCTTGCCCTTTTGGTGTATCTGCACCTATCCCGTGTTCCGCTGCTCAACAAGGGGCTGGAGCTTTTGGGCGAACACTCTATGAACCTGTTTCTCACGCACACTCTCATCAAAGCCTATTTCTTGAACCATTTTTCCTATGGGTTCGCCTATCCCGAACTCATTCTTCTGGTGCTGGTGGCTGACACGCTGGTGCTTTCCTTCCTGCTCAACGCCGAGAAGCGGCTCATCACCAAGGGTTTCCAGGCACTGCTCGCCCACCATCCGCACACCCATCATCCTTGATTCACCACTCACCTATAACCAAAAGGAGGATTTCCCCATGGCACTGAGATCCGCTCATGTCACGCAGGGCGTAGACCGTGCGCCCAACCGCTCCCTGTTTGCCGCTCTGGGCTACACCAAGGAAGAAACCGACCGTCCTCTGGTCGGTATCGTCTGTTCCCATAACGAGATCGTCCCTGGTCATATGAACCTGGACAAAATCGCCGAGGCAGTCAAGGCCGGTGTCCGTCTGGCTGGCGGTACTCCCATCGAGTTCCCCGCTATCGCTGTCTGCGACGGCATCGCAATGGGTCACATCGGCATGAAGTATTCTCTGGTCACTCGTGACCTGATTGCCGACTCCACCGAGTGCATGGCCATTGCGCATCAGTTTGACGCTCTGGTCATGATTCCCAACTGTGACAAGAACGTCCCCGGCCTGCTGATGGCCGCCGCCCGCATCAACATCCCCACCATCTTTGTCTCCGGTGGCCCCATGCTGGCCGGTCACATGAACGACGGCAGCCGCACCTGCCTGAGCGATATGTTCGAGGCTGTCGGCGCTTATCACGCTGGCACTCTGGATGAGGCCGGTGTGGAAGAGTACGTCAACAACTGCTGCCCCTCCTGCGGCTCCTGCTCCGGCATGTACACCGCCAACTCCATGAACTGCCTGACTGAGGCCATCGGCATGGGTCTGAAGGGCAACGGTACCATCCCCGCTCCCTACTCCGCCCGCATCCGCCTGGCAAAGCAGGCCGGTATGAAGATTATGGAGCTGCTGGAAAAGAACATCCGCCCCCGTGACATCATGACCGCCGACGCTTTCCACAACGCTGAAACCGTGGATATGGCTCTGGGCTGCTCCACCAACACCATGCTGCACCTGCCCGCCATCGCCCATGAGTGCGGCATTGAGCTGGATCTGAACATGTCCAACGAAATCGCCGCTGTCACCCCCAACCTGTGCCACCTGGCCCCCGCTGGCCACACCTTCATGGAGGATTTGGAGCAGGCGGGCGGCGTGTACGCCGTCATGAAGGAGCTGGCTGACGCTGGCCTGCTGAAGACCGACGGCATCACCTGCACCGGTAAGACCGTCGGCGAAAACATCGCTGACGCCAAGGTTCGCAATCCCGAAATCATCCGTCCTCTGGATCGTCCCTTCATGAAGACCGGCGGCATCTCCGTCCTGTTCGGCAACCTGGCCGAGGACGGCTGCGTGGTCAAGGCCGCCGCTGTTGCTCCCGAGATGATGAAGCATTCCGGCCCCGCCCGTGTCTTCAACAGCGAGGAAGAGGCCATCGCTGTTATCTACGCTGGCGGCATCAAGCCCGGTGATGTGGTTGTCATCCGCTACGAAGGCCCCAAGGGTGGCCCCGGTATGCGTGAGATGCTCAACCCCACCTCCGCCATCTGCGGCATGGGTCTGGGTGAGAGCGTCGCTCTGATTACCGACGGTCGTTTCTCCGGCGCTACCCGTGGCGCTTCCATCGGCCACGTCTCCCCCGAGGCCGCCGCTGGTGGTACCATCGGTCTGGTGGAAGAGGGCGACATCATCTCCATTGACATTCTGGGTCACAAGATTCACCTGGAGGTTTCTGACGAGGTTCTGGCAGAGCGCAAGGCCAACCTGGTGATGCCTGAGCCCAAGGTCAAGACCGGTTATCTGGCTCGTTACGCAAGCCTGGTCACTTCCGCCGACAAGGGCGCTGTGCTCAAGACCAAGTAATCCGGCTCTGGGAACAAACTGCAACGTTTTTCGCTGAATTTTCAAAAAAATCAAGCCTGAAAGATAGTCACAACGGCTCTCTTTCAGGCTTTTGTTCTTGGAGAGGGGATAGGCTCCAAGTCAAAAGCCTCTCACCGGCAAGGGCAAGAGGCTTTCTTTTATGACAGGGAGGGAATCAGCCCTAATGGACCTGACAAACGGGGTCCGGCCTCTTCCCGGCACTGATTCACCCTCCCGTATCAACTTGTGATAGGTTTTTTACTCCTCAAAAAGCTGCAAATCCAAATCCACCGGCCACAGCTCCTCCAGCAGCTCCTGGGCTTCCTCCTCGGTGACACGCTTTGCGTCCTCGGGTTCGAAGCCGGTGCTGCTACAGCACCAGGGCTTTTCCGGGTCTTCGCCGGGGTAGTAGAAGAGGGCACGGCCTAAAATCATTTCATGCTCGGACATCTGATATCTGCAATAATAGCTTGTGCCGGTCTCGGGCAGGATGAAGTTATAAATCTCGTTGTTTTCGCCCAGATACCAGCGGCTATCTCCTTCACTGGAAAACAGCAGGCTGACACCTGACTCAGACTGGCCGAACACATCCAGAACAATGGGCATTTCTGCAAACCGAATGCCAACCACCAGCTCATCCGTGCCGTCTCCATCCAAATCGAGGAGGGAATAGCCAAAGCGCAGAGGCTCGCCGTATTCGTCCACCTCACCCTCCAACTCCTGGGCATAGGTGACAAACCCCACATTCAGCCCCAGCTTGGCGTAATACTCCGCATCCTCACCGGCGGAAAGTCCCTTCTGGATGGCGTCGAGCACCTCGTCATAGGTTTGGAAGTGGCTGCCAGACGGTGTCTCTTCCTGGAAGGAGGTATCCGGTTCCAGGGACTCCGCTCCATCGGAGGAGCCGGAATCCACAGCAGGCGTTTTGCTTCCGCAGCCGGTCAACAAAGAAAACACCAGGGCGAGAGAAAGAACAAAAGCGGTCTGTTTGGGAAATTTGATTTTCATTCGGTATGCTCCTTTCCAGGTTGAGCGTTATTCCATTTCGTCGTAGTCGTAACGCTGGCCGTATGGCTCGGTCAGCTCTTCAATGAGCTGGCGAGTCTTGACGCAGCACTCAGGGATGGGGAAATCCGGGCCCGTCATATAACTGGGAGCGCCTGCAAACAACTGGGTCTCCTGCTGCTGCTTCTGCTCCAGCAGAGTTTTCAGCTCGGGAGAAACCTCCTCCATGGGAATGTGTCCCACGGTGATGTAATAATAGATTCGGGTACTGGTATCCTCGCTCGTGCCGTCCATCATGCTGCTGTCCTCGTTCTGACGCTGGCGGATCAGCTCCAGCTCTTCTTCGGTCATCAGCTTGGGCTCATAGAAGAAATCGGTGCTGTTCAGCTCCTCCACAAAGGTATCCCAGACCAGCTGCTTTTCTTCCTCTGTGAGCTGGTTGTTATAGGCGTTGTACTCATAGGTGCTCTCATAATCGTTCATGTTGACATCAGCGATGTACTGCGCATCCATGCTGTAGAAGGGGCAGCAATTCTGAATAGTGTCCAGCTTCTGAACCTCCGCCAGCCGCTGCAACAGCTCGGTATCCGAGTCCATCAGATAGAACCAATAGTTTCGAGACTGTGTGGAGCCGTCCTTCATGGTATAACGGATATTACTGTCATAATTGGAATAATCCAGTTTTTCAAAGGGCAGATAGGGGCCGGGATAGCGGGTATTCACCAGCTCTCGGTGGAACTCCTCCATAGCGGCGATGTCGCTTTCCTTGGTGAAGACAGGATCCAGGTCAAAGAGATAATCCTCCCGCATGTCATAGACGCTCATCCCCGTATGCTGGGAGAAATAACCCTCCTTGCTGCCATCCGCTGCGGTCGTGGGCAAGCAGAACTCCACCCGCTCCACGTCGGCGAGGTCGGGCAGACGGGTCACATATCCCAAACCGCCGGTATACAGGCCGTAGAGGAAGCCGCCCAGCACCACCATGGACACCCCAAAGGCGGGAATGGTTTTCCAAAAGCCCCGGAAGCTGTGGGTCAGCACAAACTGATAGACGATATGGGTGGTCATGGCTCCCAGCAGAATGCCGCCCAAGAAAGCCCGGTTGCTGTTGAGCATACTGCCCAGCGTCAAACCGGCCTCCAAGCCCACTGCCATGGCCAGCAGGCCACGAATCAGACCACGAATCACGGGGAAGGAGAAGAAATTCTCGGCAGATTCGCTCTTTCTGCGGTTATAATAAAGAAGAGCAACCACCAGCATGACAACGCTCAGGACAATCCACCAGCCGATAAACCACGGACTGGCCATGGCCTGTTCTGCATCCACCTCCTCAGAACCAAAGAAGACATAGCGGGTATAGTCACTCCCCAGCACCTGAAGCAACGCTCCAAAGGGACAGAACAAGGTATATAGCTCCCCGCTGATGACGGAAACGTAACCGGGCAGGAATTGCGCCATGGTTTGGTCTGCCACATTGACGGCAAAGGGCCAGCCCAGGGAAAGAGAGAGCATGGAAAGGTAAGCGCTGGGCAGGGTGCCAGAGATGACCATGAACAGCATGGCAAAGGTAAAGGCGGCAACGGTCATCAGAACCATCAGTCCCAGTCTTTGCCAGAAAAAGACCGGTTCCACCCCGACCTCATAAATCACGCAAACCAGCTGGCAAAGCGCCGTGGCCACCACCTGGGGAAGAATCAGCGCCGTCAGTCCGGCCAAATACTTGCCCATCAGCAGGGGGGCGCGCTTCACCGGAAGGGCGTGGAACAAATCCACGCTGCGGCGGGTGTGCATATAGCCGAAGGATTTTCCCGCAAAGCAGAAAAGGAAGGCGCACAGCAGCACAAACATGCTCGTGCTCAAAACTCTGTTATAAGAGGAGAAAATGGTGTTGATAAAGTAGCCTTGCACAACCTCTTTGGTTTCTCCCTCCCAGTTGGCCATGTTGGAATAATAGGCACGATTGCTCAGAATCTCCATCAGCACGGTACCGGGCATTATCACCAACGTAGCGATGGTGTAGAAAAGGCTCAACATGCGTGTGCTGTTCAGCTCCCAACGGTACACACGGCTGAACTGCGCCTGTGTCCGCTCCTTACGAGATGATCTTGTTGAGGTCATAGCCTGCCGCCTCCATTTCACTGATAAATACCTCTTCCAGAGAAAGGGGAAGGGTCTCGGAGAACACCGGTTCCAGCTCGTTCAGGACATTCTCCACGGTTTCCTGATCCTTACGAGCCACCAGAGAGATCATGGAACCACGGATTTCCAGCTTCACGATGTCCAGCCGCTCTTTCAGCCAGTCCAGCTGCTGGAATTCCAGCGGAGGCTGGAAAACCGCCTGTGCCTTGTGGATGCCCAGGCGCAGAGCGTCCAGCTCCTGCTCAAAGATGACGCCGCCTTCGTGGATGAGACCCACATGGTCGCAGAAATCCTCCAGCTCCCGGAGGTTATGGGAGGCAATGACCACCGTCATATTTCGCTCTGCCACCTGCTCGGAAATGATGCGCTTGAGCAGCTGGCGCATCACGGGGTCAAGTCCGTCAAACACTTCGTCCAGCAGCAAATACCGGGGTTGAGCGGCCAGAGCGCAGATGAGGGCGGCCTGACGCTGCATTCCCTTGGACATATTGTGGATGCGGGTTTTCTGGTTCAGGCCGAACAGGCCGCACAAACGGTTATATTCCTTGCGGCTCCAGTCGGGATAGATGGTATGATAAAACTTGGCCATGGTTTTTAATGTGGCCTGCGGTTCATAATAAGGAAAATCCGGCACAAAAATAACGCTTGACTTGAGCTTGGGATTTTCATAGGGTGTCTGGCCGTCAATGAGAATCTCTCCTCCATCGGGTGCGTAAACGCCGCAGAGACTGCGCAGCAGCGTGGATTTGCCCGCACCATTGCTTCCCACCAGACCGAAAATGCTTCCTTCCGCAATGTTGAACGAGATGCCGTTGAGGGCAACCAATTTGTCAAATCGCTTCACGAAAGACGAAATCTCAATCATGGGCGTTCCCTTCTTTCTTGTTTGATAAGTAGCTTTCGCAGATCTGGAGGATTTCCTCCGGGGAGAGTCCCCGGCTGAGGGCTGTCTCAATGCCTGCCTCCAGCGTTTTTCGCCCCGTCTCTCTGAGGGTGACTCTGGCTCCATCGCCTCGGGCGATGAAAGAGCCTTTTCCGGGAATGGATTCCAAAATGCCCTGCTGTTCCAAGATACGATAGGACTTTTGGACGGTGTTGGGATTGATACCCAGTTCCTGGGCGAGGCTGCGAACCGAGGGCAGCGAATCGCCGGAGGCCAGCACACCGCATCCTGCCAGCTGGATGATGGACTCGCAAAGCTGGTCACAGATGGGAGTGCGGCTTTTATAATTGAGCGTAATGAACAAAGGATCACCTCCATCGTGTTTCAGTCTGTATACCTGTATGATAGATGTTGGTACAGTTAGTATAGTCTCTCGGTTTATCTTTGTCAAGGTCTGATCTGGAAACAAATGGTTACAGGTAAACGCCCCAAGCAATGACAAAAAAAAGCGCCTCTTTTCTTTCCCCGTTTCCGGCTCGCCCAAACCATTCTTTGCTTTCGTTCAAATCCCACGAAAGCCCCCTTCAAAAACCTTCTAAATCTGTAAAAACGCCAAAATATACAAATTTCTCTAATTCCATGTGCAATTCTCAGATTCCCTGTGCTATAATGACCCCGTCAGGGTCGGAAACGGTTTTTCCTTTTCCAACCACTCCAATCAAATGAAAGAGGTGAACAGGGATATGGTTGCTTCCAGCGCTGTTGTGATGATTGTGCGAGAATCTACTTCCTCCCCCTGTGATCCGCTCATGCTGAAAACAATCCTGTTTTCCCCCGTGGCACGCTGGCTTTCCATGAGTCTGCGTCGGATGGGTGTTGAGCGTTTTTTTGTCATTTCTGAATCCGATTGTATGGATCGTTCCGCTGTCTGCTTCCCGCTGGGCAGCGAAATTGTCTCCCTGGACGATCCCGAATTAGAGCAAAAGCTGATGGCCTTTGCCACCGAGTGTGATGGTCAAGTCATTTGCATTCTGGATCCCGTCTGGCTGTCCACCTCCGCCTGCGAGGAGCTGGTCAACGCCGAATTCCTCACCCCCGCCGACGATCCCCACGGCGTTTACCGGGTGGATTCCGTCAATCTGGCGGACGGCGGCCTGGAGGGAATGAACGTGGGCGATTATTACTCCCCCCTCAATGACCCTGAAATCCAGATGCTCCCCCTGTACACCCAGGCAGATTTCATCCGTGCCCGCCAGCTGGGTTTGGAGGATACCCTTTGCCGCCTGATGCAGGAGGGCGTGGACATCATCGATCCCGCCGCCACCTATGCCGAAGCCGGTGCCGAGCTGGGCGCAGGAACCGTGCTGATGCCCGGAACCATCCTCCGCGGTCAGGTTTCCTGCGGCGAACACTGCGTCATTGGTCCCAACTCCATGCTCACCGAGTGCGCTCTGGGCAAGGATTGCGTGGTCAACGCTTCTCAGGTCTCCTTCACCTCCCTGCCCGACGGTGCTCATGTGGGCCCCTTCGAGTCGGTGAAGCCCTTTTCCCCCGCATAAATCAGCGAAATGCTGTTTTATCAGTCAATATTCTCATCAACGGTACATTTTTCCAGGCGGTTCGAAACAGCCCCCTATTTACAGCCGGAACCGCAGACACAGGAGAGGAATGGTTACAACATGAAAGACATTAAGATTTTCAGCGGCAGCTCCAACCCCGCCCTGGCCAAGGCCATTTGCCAAAAGCTGGGCGTTTCCCTGGGCAACTCTGAGTGCGGCACCTTCTCCGACGGTGAAAGCTTTGCTTCCATCTACGAGACCGTCCGTGGCAGCGACGTTTATTTGATCCAGTCCACCTGCGCCACCGGCAAAAAGGGTGAGGCAGGCTACCGCAGCGTCAATGACTATCTCATGGAGCTGCTGATTATGATCGACGCCATGAAGCGTGCTTCCGCAGGCCGTATCACCGCCGTCATCCCCTACTTCGGTTATGCTCGTCAGGATCGTAAGACCAAGCCCCGTGACCCCATCTCCGCAAAGCTGGTCTCCGACCTGCTGACCAAGGCCGGCGCTGACCACATTATCACCATGGATATCCACTGCCTCCAGATTCAGGGCTTCTTTGATATCCCCATGGACAACCTGACCGGCGGCAACCTGTTTGTGGACTACTTCAAGCAGAAGTACGCAAACAGCATGGACACCGCTATGGTCGTCTCCCCCGACATCGGCTCTGTTCAGCGTGCCCGTAACTTCGCTCAGAAGCTGGGTATGCCCATGGCCATCGTGGATAAGCGCCGCCAGAAGGCCAACTCCTCCGAGGTCATGAACATCATCGGTGATGTGCGTGGGAAGGATGTCATCCTGCTGGACGACATGGTGGATACCGCTGGTTCCCTGTGTGGTGCTGCTAAGGCTCTGGTCAACATCGGCGGCGCTAACAGTGTGTGCGCCTGCGCCTCTCACGGCGTTCTGTCCGGCCCCGCCATCGAGCGCATCAATAACTCCGTCATCAGCGAGCTGCTCTTCCTGGACACCATCCCCGCTCCCGCTGAGAGCTGCGGCAAAATCCGCTATATCTCTGTGGCCAACATGTTCGCTGAGGCCATTTCCCGTTCCTTCAACGAGACCTCTATGAACAACATTTACCGCTGATTCCAGCGGGCACGTTCCCCCACACAACCGCATAGACTATTCCCAATGGGTCACTGGCTTTCAGTGACCCTTTTGGAGCTCTGTCACACAGGTTTTCTTTCTCATTTCATCGGAACAAAGAGGTTTTTACCATGTTTTTTGGACGAAAAAACGAGCCAGTCAGCTGGCTGGTGGTGTTCCTTGGCAACCCCGGGGACAAATATGACAACACCCGACACAACGCTGGATTCCGTGCCGCCGACGTGCTGGAAAAAAAGACCGGCGAACGCCTGAAAAAAATCAAATATCAGTCTCTGTTGGCGGATTTAGAGCTGGGCGGGCAGCGTATTTTGGCCATGAAGCCCCAGACCTATATGAATCTCTCCGGCGAGGCCGTGGCAGAAGCCGCTCGCTTCTACAAGATTCCCGCTGACCACATTCTGGTGGTGTGCGATGATATTTCCCTGAAGCCGGGAGTCATTCGCCTGCGGAAAAAAGGCAGCGCCGGTGGACACAACGGACTCAAATCCATCATTCAGCAGCTGGGCACCGACCAATTCCCCAGAATCAAAATGGGCGTTGGCGCAAAGCCCCACCCTGACTATGACCTGGCCGCCTGGGTGCTGGGCAAGTTCCCCGCCGAGGATGCCAAGCTCATGGATGACGCAGCCGTCCGAGCCGTGAATGCCGCCGAGATGATTCTCAAGGACGGCTTCGACAAGGCTCAAAACCGGTTCAGCAAGTAAGAGCTTATCCTAATTGTGTTTTATGAAAGGTGGTGGCAGCAACGCAATCTCTCACTCAAGTCATTCAAGCGCTTCCTGAATACAAAGACATTCTCTCTCAGCTGAAAGCGGGACGCAGCCCGGTTTCTGTAGCGGGACTTTCCACGGTTCACCGTTCCCATCTGGCCGCCGCTCTGCGCCAATCCATGAATCGTCCGCTGGTGGTTTTCTGCTCGGACGAGCAGGAGGGGCAGCGCCTCCAAAACGATTTGGCCGCTTTCACCGGAGCACCGGTTCCCCTGCTGGCCGGACGTGAATTTGTCTTCCACAACGCCACCGCCTCCCGTCAGTGGGAGCACCGCCGCCTGGATTTGCTCCGGGGCTTGCAAACGGGGCGCATTCCCATTCTGGTGGCCACGGTGGAGGGCATGTTCCAACGCACCATCCCCACCAAATTGCTGGAAAAAACGGTCATCTCTTTGAAGGTCGGCGGCGAATGCGACCTGAACCAGCTAACCCATCGGCTGGTCACGGGCGGTTATACCCGCTGTATGCAGGTGGAGGGGCCGGGACAATTCTCCTTGCGAGGGGGCATTCTGGATGTCTACTCCCCCGCCGCTGACGCTCCCGTCCGTGCGGAGTTCTGGGGCGATGAGGTGGACACGTTGTCCTATTTTGACCTGGCCACCCAGCGCCGCACAGATTCCATTGAATGCTGCGAGCTCCTCCCCGCCATGGAAACCCTGCCACAGCTGGCTCCCGGCGGCGTTCTGGGCCTCTGCGGAGCCATCGAACAGCGAAAGCAATTGGTGGAGCGAGCCCGCAAAGCGCAAAAGCGAGAGGATCCATCCGATTACGCCGCCCTGCTCAACACCTTGGAGGAGGACAGCCGCCGTCTGGCCGATTTGACCGCCTTCCCCGCCGCTGACCGGTATCTGGATTTGATTTACCCCGAATTCGCCTGCGGCTGTGACTATCTCCCCGCCGACACGCTGATTTGCTGGGCGGAATCCAGCCGGTGCGTGGATGCGGCCAGTCATTTTCTTTGGCGGCTGACGGAGGACATGGATGCCCTCAGCTCCAACGGTGTGCTCTGGGCACGGGGTGTCAAATACGCCGCCGCCGTGGAAGAGCTGGGGCGGAAGCTCTCCCGGGAACATCCGGCGGTCTATCTGAACAGCTTCCAGACCTCCGTCCATCCCCATCCGCCCCGTGTGCTGGTGACGCTCAACTGCAAGCAGCTGCCCAGCTTCGGAACCAGTCTGGAAACCGCCGTCTCCGACCTCAAGCATTATCAGAACATCGGCTCCGCCGTGGTGGTGCTGTGCCAGACGCAGGGCAGGGTCAAACAGCTGCATGATATGCTCCGGGAGGAGGGCTTCACCCCTCAGCTGGACATTGACCTCAAATCCCTGCCCCAGCCCGGCCAAATCCTCCTGGCAGTGGGGGGCATTTCCTCCGGCTTTGAATATCCGGGCTTTGCCCTCATCACCGAGGGTTCCGCCGCTTACGGTCAACGGAAGGTACGAAAAACCGCAAAAAAAGCCACCAATCGTCAAAAATTACAATCCTTTACCGACCTCTCCCCCGGTGATCTGGTGGTTCACGAGCGCCACGGCATCGCCCGTTTTGTGGAGATGACCACGATGTATGTGGACGGAGCAGAAAAAGACTATATCCGCCTATCTTACGCCGGAGGTGATAGCCTGTATATTCCCGCCACGCAGTTGGATTTGGTCAGCAAGTATATTGGCAGCGGCGAGGATGTGGACGGCACGCCCAAGGTGAAGCTTTCCCGTCTGGGCGGAACCGATTGGGGCAAGGCAAAATCCAAGGCCAAAAAAGCCACCAAGGAGCTGGCAAAGGAACTGATTCAGCTTTATGCCCAGCGTCAGCGTCAGCCGGGCTATGCCTTCCACCCGGACGACCCCTGGCAACGGGAATTTGAAGACAATTTTGAATACACCGAGACGGACGACCAGCTCAAATGCGTGGCCGATATCAAGGCCGACATGGAAAAGGCCATTCCCATGGATCGTCTGCTCTGTGGTGACGTGGGCTATGGTAAAACGGAGGTGGCTCTCCGTGCCGTGATGAAGTGCGTGCTGGAGGGCAAGCAGGCCGCTATCCTGGCTCCCACCACCGTTCTGGCCAGTCAGCATTATCAAACCGCCCTGCGGCGCTTTGAGGGCTTCCCGGTGAAAATCGCCGTTATCAGCCGCTTTCAGACCGGGAAAATTGCAAAACGCATTCTCAAGGATGTGGAAAACGGCCTGATTGATATCCTCATTGGCACCCACAAGCTGCTGGGCAAGGGCGTGCAGTTCAAGGATTTGGGTCTGCTGGTGGTGGACGAGGAGCAGCGCTTCGGTGTCTCCCAGAAGGAGCGGCTCAAGGAGCGCTTCCAGCAGGTGGACGTGCTGACCCTCTCCGCAACCCCCATTCCCCGCACGCTGAATATGGCGCTCTCCGGCATCCGGGATTTGTCCACGCTGGAAGAGCCACCCCAAGACCGTCAGCCCGTGCAAACCTATGTTTTGGAACAGGACTGGGGTGTCATCGCCGATGCCATCCGCCGGGAAATTGGCCGTGGCGGGCAGGTGTATTACCTGCACAACCGGGTGGAAACCATCCGCCAAACCGCCGTGCGCCTGCGGGAGCTGGTGGACGACGAAGAGGTACGTTTTGCTGTGGCACACGGCCAGATGACCCAGGAGGAAATCTCCGAGGTCATGAGTCAGATGGTCAGCGGTGACATCCAAGTGTTGGTCTGCACCACCATCATTGAAACCGGCATTGACATCCCCAACGTCAACACCCTGATTATTGAGGATGCCGACAAAATGGGACTTGCCCAGCTCCACCAAATTCGTGGACGAGTGGGTCGTTCCAGCCGCCGTGCCTTCGCCTACCTGACCTATCGCCAAGGCAAGGTGCTGACGGACGTTGCCTCCAAGCGGCTTTCCGCCGTCCGGGAGTTTGCGGAGTTCGGAGCGGGCTATAAAATCGCCATGCGTGACCTGGAAATCCGTGGTGCGGGCAATCTGCTGGGTGCCCAGCAGTCCGGCAACATGGTGGGCGTGGGCTACGACCTCTATTTGAAGCTGCTGGAAGATGCTGTATTAGAGGAACGGGGGGAAGCAGCCGTCCGCACGGAGGAAGTCACCGCCGACCTGACCATTTCCGCCGGTATTCCACAGGAGTTTGTCCCCTCCGCCGAGCAGCGGATGGATCTTTACCGCCGCATCGCCTGCGTTCGCACGGAAGAGGACGCAAACGACATCATTGATGAGCTGGTGGATCGCTACGGCGACGTTCCCCACAGTGTGGACAATCTGGTGCAGGTGGCGCTGCTGCGCAGTGAGGCCTCTCAGTCCGGTATTACCGAAATTGCCCAAAAAAAGGGTCGTGTGATTTTCGGCCTGCGGGAGTTCGATTATAAACGCATCGCCCGTTTGACCTCCATTGCCGAGTTCCAAGGACGGGTGCAGGTACTCCCCGGCACAAAGCCCAGCATGGCCCTTTCTCTGGAAAAACAAGAAAACCCCCTCACTTGGTGCAAGCATCTGGTGAGAACCTACAGCCAATGCTGAAAAAGGAAAAGGTGAATCACATGACCACACAGCGCAAAGCCGAATTGAGCATGGTACTGTCCCAAATGATGGTACTCAGTGACCGTCTGGACGAGCTGCGGGAGCAGGAGGCCGACGAAATGGCCGCTCTGCCCAAGCGCAGCAAGGAGCGGAAGCAATCCGCCGAGGTGTGCGACGCCATGGATGACGCTCAGGACAGTCTGGTGGATGCCATCCGCTCCCTGGAAGAGCTTCTGACGGAGGATGCCAACGCCTAACCCCCTATCAATAACAAAATCGCCGCAAAGAGGATGGTTTTTCCTCTGAACGGCGATTTTTTGCTTTTTACGATTCCACTCTTACTTTTTCTTCTCGGGGATGACGAACATAAACACCAGAGAGCTGATGAGCAGGCAGAAGGGATAGAACAGGGTGGGGATAATCTCAAAGGCGCTGATGGTATAGCCCAGGGTGACAGCGGCGCTGAGGGCATAGAGCATCTGAGCGCCATAGGGCAGAATTCCCTGGAAGATGCAGCCGAAGGTATCCAAAATAGAGGCGGCCTTCTTGTTGGAGATGCCGTATTCCACGCTCATCTCTTTGGCAATGGGGCCTGCCATAACAATAGCGACGGTGTTGTTTGCGGTGGCAATGTCCATCAGGCCAACCAGCAGACCCATGCCCAGCTGACCGCCTCGGTTGCCCTTGAATACCTTACGGATGGCGGCCAGCAGCGCATCAAAGCCGCCATATTCCCGGATGAGGCCGCACATAGCGGCAACCAAAATGGCAACCATGGAGGTTTCAAAGGAACCGGCAGCGCCGTCCCCCATATTACTGAGCAAATCAACGGGAGCCACAGCGCCAGTGGCCAGCATGATGAGGGAGCCGGAGAAGATGCCCACCAGCAGCACGACAAAGACATTGACACCGGCGATACCGCCCACCAGCACCAGCACATAGGGGATGAGCTGAATCAGGGAGTAAGAATTGTTGATGGAGCCGCTGAGGTCGGCCTTCATGGAAAGTGCAATGATGATGAATATGGTAGCAAGGGCGGCGGGGCAGGCAATCCAGAAGTTGACCCGGAACTTATCCCGCATTTCACAGCCCTGGGTGTTGCAGGCGGCAATGGTGGTATCAGAGATGAAGGAAAGGTTATCGCCAAACATAGCGCCGCCCATCACGGAGCCGATGCACAGCGCCATATCAAAGCCGGAGGCCTCCGCCACGGCAATGCCAATGGGAACAATCAAAGCAATGGTTCCGCAGGAAGTGCCCATTGCGGTGGAGACAAAGCAGGCCACCACAAACAGAACTGCCACGGCAAAGCGAGCGGGGATGATGGAGAGCATGAAATAGGCCACGCTCTCGGCGCTGCTGCGACCCACTGTTCCCACAAAAACGCCTGCGGTCAGGAAAATCAAAATCATGGTCATAATAGTGGGATCGCCCACGCCCTCCGCCATCAGCTTGAGCTTCTCGTCAAAGCTGAGTGCTCGGTTTTGCAGGCAGGCAACCAGAATGGCCGCCAGGAACGCCACCACGATGGGGATACGGTAGAAGCCCATCTCAATCTTCATAACGTACTCGAACAGGATGCCCAGACCCAAATATAGGATCAGAAACACGGCGATGGGCAGAAGCGCAACGGCTCCGCCCTGTTTGGATTGCTTCATGGAACAAATTCCTCTCTTTTCTATGGGATAGCACTGATTATAGCACAGATATTCCCATAACACAACTCTTTCGCACACAAAAAGCATTCGGCGTTTTGCCATCAGTGCTCTCCAAAACGGGCACAGGCTTTTTGCGCTCCTTCCCGGAGCACGGATGCGGAAGAGAAATTTCTTTTTTATTTTTCAGTTTTCCTATTGACTTGATAGGAAAAGTGTGTTACTATCTCTTCAATCCAATCAATACCCAGCAATCCACTAGGAATAAAGGGTTTCATTTTACAGCATAAGGAGTAATTACCATGGCTATTTATCATTCCATCACCGAACTGGTGGGCAACACCCCGCTCGTCCGTTTGCATAACTTCGAAAACAAGCTCCAACTGAACGCCAACCTGCTGGCCAAGCTGGAGTATCTGAATCCCGCCGGTTCCGTTAAGGATCGCATCGCCCGCAAGATGATTGAAGTGGCAGAACAGAACGGCCAGCTCAAGGAAGGCTCCGTTATCATCGAGCCCACCTCTGGCAATACCGGCATTGGCCTGGCCGCCATCGCCACCTCTAAGGGCTATCGTGCTATCATCGTCATGCCCGAGACCATGAGCGCCGAACGCCGAATGCTGATGAAGGCTTACGGCGCAGAGCTGGTGCTCACCGAGGGCGCAAAGGGCATGAAGGGTGCCATTGCCAAGGCCGAAGAGCTGGCCGCTCAAATCCCCGGCAGCTTCATTGCCGGTCAGTTCGTCAACCCCGCCAACCCCCTGGCTCACATCGAGACCACCGGCCCCGAAATCTGGAAGGATACCGAGGGAACCGTTGATATCTTCGTGGCAGGCGTGGGCACCGGCGGCACCATCACCGGCGTGGGCACTTACCTCAAGCAGCAGAACCCCAACATCAAGGTTGTGGCCGTGGAGCCCGCCTCCTCCCCCGTGCTGACCACCGGCAAGGGCGGCAGCCACAAGATTCAGGGCATCGGTGCTGGTTTCGTCCCCGATGTGCTGGACACCAAGGTCTATGACGAGGTTATCACCGTGGCCAACGAGGACGCTTTCAAGACCGGTAACGCCATCGCCAAAACCGAGGGCATTCTGGTGGGCATCTCCTCCGGTGCAGCGGTCTGGGCTGCCGCAGAGCTGGCCAAGCGTCCCGAAAACAAGGGGAAAAACATCGTGGTTCTGCTGCCCGACACCGGCGACCGCTACCTCTCCACCCCTCTCTTTAACGACTAAGCACAAACCAGCGGCGTACTACAGCAAACAAACCGTATGCCACGCTGATGACATAGAAAGCAGGTTTTTATCATGGCAAAAATCACCGATACTTCTCACTGGTCCTTTGAAACCAAGCAGCTTCACATTGGCCAGGAGGATTACGATCACTCCACGGACGCTCGTGCCGTTCCCATTTATCAGACCACCTCTTACGTCTTCCGGGACTGCGCTCACGCTGCCGCTCGCTTCGGCCTGGCCGATGCCGGCAACATCTATGGCCGCCTGACCAACTCCACCCAGGGCGTGTTTGAAGACCGCATCGCCGCTTTGGAAAACGGCGTGGCTGGTCTGGCCGTTTCCTCCGGCGCAGCAGCCATCACCTATGTCATTCAGGCACTGGCCAAGGCCGGAGAACACATTGTCGCCCAGAAGACCATTTACGGCGGAACCTCCAACCTGCTGGCTCACACCCTGCCGCTCTACGGCATTTCCGCCACCTTTGTGGATGCACACGACCTGGCCGCTGTGGAAGCCGCCATCCAGCCCAACACCAAGGCCATCTATCTGGAAACGCTGGGCAACCCCAATTCCGACATCCCCGACATTGACGCCATTGCCGAAATCGCCCACAAGCACGGCCTGCCTCTGGCCATCGACAACACCTTTGGCACGCCTTACCTCATCCGCCCCATTGAGCACGGCGCTGACATCGTGGTTCACTCCGCCACCAAGTTCATCGGCGGCCACGGTACTACCCTGGGCGGCGTGATTGTGGACGGCGGAACCTTCGACTGGGCCGCCTCCGGTCGTTACCCCTGGATTTCCGAGCCCAACCCCAGCTACCACGGCGTGAAGTTCACCGACGCTGCCGGTTCTGCCGCCTTCGCCACCTATATTCGAGCCATTCTGCTGCGTGACACCGGCGCTGCCATCTCCCCCTTCGCCGCTTTCCTGCTGCTCCAGGGCACGGAAACCCTCTCCCTCCGCCTGGAACGCCACGCAGAAAACACCAAGGCCGTCATTGACTATCTGCTCAAGCATCCCAAGGTGGAAAAGGTCAATCACCCCTCCCTCCCCGACCATCCTGACCACGCCCTTTACCAGAAGTATTTCCCCAACGGCGGCGGCTCCATCTTCACCTTTGAAATTAAGGGCGGCACCGAAGAGGCACACAAGTTTATCGACAAGCTCCAGCTGTTCAGCCTGCTGGCCAACGTCGCCGACGTGAAGAGCCTGGTCATTCACCCCGCCACCACCACCCACTCTCAGCTGACCGAAGAGGAGCTGCTGGACGTAGGCATCAAGCCCAACACCATCCGCCTTTCCATCGGCACGGAGAACATCAAGGATATCATTGCCGACCTGGAGCAGGCATTTGAATAAAAGCGTACCGGTCAATTAAGATTTGAACCAATCCTCACGGGTCTGAAATGGGCTGCTGCCTGTTTTCGACCCGTGTTTTTTGTCCGGCTGCGTCTTTCTCTGTTCCTTTTCCCCTGTAACTGGAAAAAATGAATCATGATGAGCGAAAATCCCCTTCCGTTTCCTGTCAGTCTGCTTATTGACAAAAAAATAACAATCCAACATAATAGGCTTGAAACAGAGAAAAAGAGACCGGTTCTCCCCTGAACCGATTCGAAGAGGTAGTTTGTTATGAGTTATGAATCCACCCTGGAATATATCCACTCGGTCAAGTGGCAGAAGCGCAAACCCGGCCTCAGCCGCACCCGTGCGCTGCTGACCGCACTGGGCAACCCCGAACGCAAGCTAAAATTTGTCCACGTTGCCGGAACCAACGGCAAGGGCAGCACCTCCGCCATGATTGCCAGCTGTCTGCGTCACAGCGGCTACCGGGTGGGTCTGTATACCTCTCCTTACATCAACCGCTTTAATGAGCGCATTCAGGTCAACGGCTTGCCCATCAGTGATGCCGCTTTGGAACGGGTGGTGGATGTCATTCGTCAGAAGGCCGACAGCATGACCGATACCCCCACCGAATTCGAGATGATTACCGCCATCGCCTTCTTGTACTTCTTGCAGCAGCGCTGTGACATTGTGGTTTTGGAGGTGGGTCTGGGCGGCACTCTGGATTCCACCAACGTCATCTCCGTGCCGGAATGCGCCGTCATCACCGCCCTGGGCATGGATCATGTCAAGGAGCTCGGCCCCACGCTGGCTGACATCGCCTCCGCCAAGGCCGGTATCATCAAGGACGGCGGCTGTGTGGCCTATTACGGCGGCGCACCCGAGGCCGACGAGGTGATTATCCGTGCCTGCAAAGAGCATCGTTCTCCCTTGAAGATCGTCAATTTTGACCATCTGACGGTGAAAAAGACCTCTCTGGACGGCATTACCTTTGACTTTGAGGAGCTGCACAACCTGGAAATCCCCCTCATCGGCTCCTATCAGCCCAAAAACGCCGCCCTCGCCGTGACCGCTCTCCAGCTCCTCCGGCAGCATGGCTGGGACGTGCCGGAGCTCTCTATCCGAGAGGGCTTGAAAGCGGTTCAGTGGCCGGGACGCTTTGAGCTGCTGCGCCGGGAGCCTCCCTTCCTGCTGGACGGCTCCCACAACGCCCACGGCATGAAAGCCACCGTGGAAAGCCTGCGCCAGAGCTTCCCCGACCAGAAGTTCACCTTCCTCTTCTCCGTGATGGCAGACAAAGACATCACCGATATGCTCAACCTGTTGGCTCCCCTGGCGGAACGCTTTGTCACGGTGGCAGCCAACAATCCCCGCGCCATGGCCGCCGAAACCCTCGCCGAGCATCTGACCATCCGTGGCTTGGAGGCCGTCGCCGCTCCCAGCATCCGGGAGGGCGTGGAGCTGGCTTATCAGCTGGCAAAGGGCGGCCCCATCTGCGCTTTGGGTACGCTATACTTCTCCGGTGACGTGAGATGCGCCGTCAATGAGCTGCACTGACCGTGGGATACAGAACCAATTAGCACTATCTGTCTCTGTCTGAAAAAGGCAGAGACTTTTTTTCGGTGCGGCTCTGCCGCTCGACCGCTTTCCCTTTGTCTGTTGCCTGGCCGCATACAGACGGCCACGAAGCAGAGAATCCCCGTTCCTTGCGCTTTCTATCCGCTTCTCTTTACACTTATTTCATAATTTAGCTGTTGACATTTAAAACCGGCGGTGCTATAGTACTTTTAGCACTTAGGAGAAACGAGTGCTAAACCACCCAGAGAAGAGGCGAACCCATGGAACTCACTCCCCGCCGGAAGCGTATTTTGCGAGCCATCGTGGAATACTATATCGAGACCGCCGAGCCGGTCGGTTCCAAGGCCATCGCCAAGCTGGCTCAACTGGACTGTTCCTCCGCCACCATCCGCAACGATATGGCAGCGCTGGAAAAACAGGGCTATCTGGAACAGCCCCACACCTCCGCCGGACGCATCCCCAGTCCCAAAGGCTACCGCATCTATGTCAACGAGCTGATGGAAGAACACAAACTCAGCATTCAGGAGACCGAACGCATCAACGAATCCCTCCACCTGAAAATGCGGGAGCTCGACCGGGTGATTGACCAGGCGGGTAAGCTGGTCAGCCAGTTCACCAATTATCCCTCCTTCGCCCTGGCCGCCGGACGGGAACGAGTGACCATCAACCGGTATGACCTGCTGATGATTGACCAAAGCTCTTTTATCTGCGTGGCCATGACCAACACCAACGTGGTCAAAAACAAGCTCTTCCACCTGCCCAGCGATATCACCGAGCCACAGCTCCAGCTGCTCAACGCCCTGCTGAACACCTCCTTCACCGGCAAAACCCTGAACGAGTTCAGCACCGACCTGATGGAGACCGCTCGCAAGGCCGCCGGAAGCTCCTATGGACTGATTTCCCTGGTGGTCTCCTTCGCCATGGATGTGCTCCAGGATGCCGAATGCAGCAGCATCCACACCGCCGGAGCAAGACACCTTCTGGAGCATCCCGAATATCAGGATGTGGAAAAAGCCCACAAGCTCATGAGCTACCTGGCCGATGACGAAAGCCTCTCCGGTATGCTTCCCTTCCACGGGGACAGCCAGACCCGGGTGCTCATCGGACCGGAAAACGTGGCCGATGAGCTGAAAGACACCAGCGTGGTTCTCGCCAGCTACGACATCGGCGACGGGATGCAGGGCGTGATTGGCGTTGTGGGTCCCACCAGAATGGATTATGCCAAAATCACCGCCAAACTTAGTTATATGGCGGATAATCTCAGCAGACTGTTCGGCAATTCCCCCGGAGCCGAGCTTCCGGGTCAGATGGAGCTGAAGGGTCTGAATCCTCCACGGAACGAGGATGAAACATGAAAAAACACAGAAAATCCCCATTCAGGAGGTTTAGAATGGATAACGAGAACAAGACCGCTCCTTCCGCTGAGGAAGTGAAGGAAGAACAGGCTGCCGCTCAGGAGCCTGCCGCAGAGACCAAGCAGCCCGATCCCCTGGAGGAAGCTCAAAAGGCTCTCAAGGAAAAGGACAATGCTTATCTCTACCTGAGAGCGGAATATGATAACTTCCGCCGCCGCAGCGCCAAGGAAAAAACCGAGGCCTATTCCAACGCCAAGGCAGATGCCGCCCAGAAGTTCCTCCCCGTTTACGACAACCTGGAGCGGGCACTGGCGCAGGGCACCGAGGATGAAGCCTTCCTCAAGGGCGTGGAAATGACCATGAACCAGCTCAAGGCGGTTCTGGAGAGCCTGGATATTCATCCCATTGAGGCCGTGGGTCAGCCCTTTGACCCCAACCTGCACAACGCCGTGATGCACATTGATAACCCCGAGCTGGGTGAAAATGTCGTCGCCGCCTGCTTCCAGACCGGCTTTAAGATGGGCGATAAGGTCATCCGCTTTGCCATGGTGCAGGTCGCAAACTAACCGCTTATCCTCTTTCCCACACGGGAAGTTCCATTTGTTAAAAAATATCTTTCTTATATTAGGAGGCAAACATTATGTCTAAGATCATCGGTATCGACCTGGGTACTACCAATTCCTGCGTTGCCGTTATGGAGGCTGGCGAGCCTGTTGTCATCGCCAATGCCGAGGGCAACCGCACCACCCCCTCTGTCGTTGCTTTCTCCAAGGACGGCGAGCGCATGGTGGGTCAGGTCGCCAAGCGCCAGGCCATCACCAACCCCGACCGCACCGTCAGCTCCATCAAGCGTGAGATGGGCTCTAACTACCGTGTCAACATCAGCGGCAAGGGCTACACCCCCCAGGAAATCTCCGCTATGGTGCTCCAGAAGCTGAAGGCCGATGCTGAGGGCTATCTGGGCGAGAAGGTCACGGAGGCCGTCATCACCGTTCCCGCTTACTTCACCGACGCACAGCGTCAGGCCACCAAGGACGCAGGCAAAATTGCCGGTCTGGAGGTCAAGCGCATCATCAACGAGCCCACCGCCGCTGCTCTGGCTTACGGCGCTGACAAGGAAGACGCTCAGAAGATTATGGTCTATGACCTGGGCGGCGGTACCTTCGACGTTTCCATCCTGGACATCGACGACGGTGTCATTGAGGTTCTGGCCACCGCTGGTAACAACCGTCTGGGCGGCGATGACTTCGACAAGTGCATCATGGACTACCTGATTGCTGAATTCCAGCGTGCTGAGGGCATCAACCTCTCCAATGATAAGGTTGCCATCCAGCGCTTGAAGGAAGCCGCTGAAAAGGCTAAGATTGAGCTGTCCGGCGTGACCACCTCCAACATCAACCTGCCCTATATCACCGCTGACGCAACCGGCCCCAAGCATCTGGATGTCACCCTGACCCGTGCCAAGTTCAACGAGCTGACCGCACATCTGGTCAACGCCACCATGGGTCCTGTCCGTCAGGCTCTGAGTGACGCTGGCCTGTCTCCCAGTGAAATCAACAAGGTTCTGCTGGTCGGCGGCTCCTCCCGTATCCCTGCTGTTCAGGAGGCTGTCAAGAAGATTACCGGCCAGGAAGGCTTCAAAGGCATCAACCCTGACGAGTGCGTGGCCATCGGCGCAGCCATTCAGGGCGGCGTTCTGGGCGGCGACGTCAAGGGTCTGCTGCTGCTGGACGTCACTCCCCTCTCCCTGGGTATTGAGACCATGGGCGGTATCTTCACCCGCCTGATTGACCGCAACACCACCATTCCCGTCAAGAAGAGCCAGATCTTCTCCACCGCTGCGGATAACCAGACCTCTGTTGAGGTTCATGTCCTCCAGGGCGAGCGTGATATGGCCGCTTATAACAAGACCCTGGGCAAGTTCCACCTGGACGGCATCGCTCCCGCCCGCCGTGGTGTGCCTCAGATTGAAGTCACCTTCGACATCGACGCAAACGGCATTGTCAACGTCACCGCCACCGACAAGGGCACTGGTCGTGAGCAGAACATCACCATCACCGCTTCCTCCAACCTCTCCAAGGAGGACATTGATAAGGCTGTCCGTGAGGCAGAGCAGTATGCCGCCGAGGACGCAAAGCGCAAGGAAGAGGTTGACACCCGCAACCAGGGCGAGCAGCTGGTCTATCAGGCCGAGCAGATGATTTCTGAGAACGGCGACAAGATCAACCCCACCGACAAGTCCGCCATCGAAGCTGGCAAGAACAAGCTCCAGGACGCTCTGAAGGGCAGCGACACCGCCGCCATCAAGGCCGCCACCGAAGAGCTGACCAAGACCTTCTATGACATCTCCGCCAAGATGTACCAGCAGGCCAACCCCCAGGGCGGCCCTCAGGGTTATGACCCCAACGCTGGCGCTGGCTATCAGGGCGGCAACAACGGCGGCGACTATCAGGACGCTGACTATGAGGTCATGGACGACTGAGTTTGAGTGTGGAGCAGAAAAAGTGGAGAAAAAAGCGTTATTTGTGCTGACTTTCCGCTCAACGCTCCCAAAATAAGCAAAATAACAACAGGGGCGAGGCCGGTTTTGGCTTCGTCCCTTGTTTGGGATTATTGAAACGTTGTATTTCGGATGAAAAACGCCCCAGTTCGGGCAGAATTGAGATTTTTGATAGTTATGATACATTATTTGAGACGCTTGAATGAATTTCCCCCAAAAACCGACAAAAACAGCACCGTGAAGTCTCAGGTGGAGGAAAAATGCCCTCTGCCCGGCTATCTGACAAAGGTGTTTGTGAAGATGGGAAGCTACTGAGGTACTTTCCTCAGCCACACCCCATTCGAAACAAGAGAAACAAAGCGACTAACTCATTTTGGAGTTGATGAACTATGGCAGAAGAAAAACGTGACTATTACGAGGTGCTGGGCGTAGACAAAAGCGCCTCTCAGGATCAGATTAAGCGGGCTTACCGCAAGCTGGCCAAGAAATACCATCCCGACATGAACCCCGGCGACACCGAAGCCGAGGCCAAATTCAAAGAGGCCAATGAAGCCTACGAAATCCTCTCTGACGAGCAGAAAAAAGCCCGTTATGACCAGTTCGGCTTTGCCGGTGTGGATCCCAACTATGGCGCAGGCGCAAGCGCTGGCGGAGCCGGTTTTGACGGCTTTGATATGGGCGATATCTTCTCCTCCATCTTTGGCGGAGGAGGCGGTTTCGGCGGCTTTGGCGGCTTCGGCGGCCAGCAGACCCGCAACCCCAACGCCCCCCAGAAGGGCGAGAGCCTGCGTGCCGATCTAACCATTGACTTCATGGAGGCCATCAAGGGCACCGAGAAGGAAGTGGAGGTCAAGCGCCTGGAGGACTGCCCCGAATGCTCCGGCTCCGGCTGCGCCGACGGCTCTCAGCCCCAGACCTGCCCCGAGTGTCAAGGCTCCGGCGTGGTCATGGTGCAGCAGCGCACCGCCTTCGGCGTGATGCAAACCCAGCGTGCCTGCTCCCGCTGCCGTGGCACCGGCCAAATCATCGACAATCCCTGCCGCTCCTGCCGTGGCAAGGGCAAGGTCTACAAGCGCAAGAAGATTAACGTCAAGATTCCCGCCGGTATCGACGACGGTCAGCGGATTTCCGTCCGTGGTGCGGGCGACGCTGGCAAGAACCACGGCCCCAATGGTGACTTGATTGTGTTCATCGCCGTGCGTCCCGACAGCCGTTTTGAGCGTGACGGCTCTGATATTTACTATCGTCAGACCATTTCCTTTGCCGAGGCCGCTCTGGGCGCTGAACTGGAAATCCCCACCGTTCACGGCAAGGTGAAATATAAGCTGCCCGCAGGCACGCAGCCCGGCGCTCAATTCCGCCTGAGAGGGCAGGGCGTGCCCCACCTCCGTGACGACGGCAAGGGCGACCAGTGGGTAACTGTCACCGTCCAGGTTCCCACCAACCTGACCACCGCCCAGCGTGAGGCGTTGCAGAACTTCGACGACGTGATGAACGGCAAGGCTCCCTCCAAGGGCAAGAAGAAAAAGGGGCTGTTTAGCTGACCCCCCTTGTTCAGCGCAGACCAATTTGACGCATCAAACGCAAAAACCGCTGATTTTCTCCAAAACAGGAGAGATTCAGCGGTTTTCTATGCTTTTAAGGGGCTATCAACACATTACAGATAAGCCTTGAGGGTTTCCACACGGTCGAGGCGCTCCCAGGGCAGATCCAGGTCAGGACGACCCATGTGACCATAAGCGGCGGTCTGCTCGTAGATGGGGCGGCGCAGGTTCAAGGTGCGGATGATGGAAGCGGGACGCAGGTCAAAGACCTCGTTGACGATGCCGGAGAGCTTCTCGTCACTCATGACACCGGTGCCCATGGTATCCACCAGGACGGAGACCGGGCGAGCCACACCGATGGCATAGGCCAGCTGAAGCTGGCACTTCTCGGCCAGACCTGCGGCAACCAGATTCTTGGCTGCGTAACGAGCCATATAAGCGGCGGAACGATCCACCTTGGTGGGATCCTTGCCGGAGAAAGCGCCGCCACCGTGTGCAGCTGCTCCGCCGTAGGTATCCACAATAATCTTACGACCGGTCAGGCCAGCATCACCAACGGGTCCACCAACCACAAAGCGGCCAGTGGGATTGACGTAGATTTTGGTCTCGGGACGGATATAACGCTTGGGCAGATTGGGGCGGATGACCTCCTCCAGGATGGCCTCGGTCAAATCCTTGTGGGAAATATCGGGGTCATGCTGGGTGGAAACCACGATGGCGGGACACCATTCCACATGGCCGTTTTCGTCGTAGGCCACCGTCACCTGGCTCTTGCCGTCGGGACGCAGCCAGGCCAGCTCGCCGCTCTTACGCTTGGCGGCCAGACCCAGGGTGAGGTTATGCGCCAGGGCGATGGGAGCGGGCATCAACTCCTTGGTCTCTCGGCAGGCGTAGCCAAACATCATGCCCTGGTCGCCAGCGCCGATGAGGTCGGCCTCGTCTGCGCCGTCTGCCTTGTATTCAAAGGAATTGTTCACGCCCATAGCGATGTCGGGGGACTGCTTCTCCAGGGAGGTCATGACGGCGATGGAATTCACGTCAAAGCCATATTCGGGCTTGTTGTAACCAATTTTATCGACGGTGCGCTTGACAATAGCGGGAATATCCAGCTGTGCGGTGGTGGAAATTTCGCCAGTCACCAGCACAAAGCCGGTGTTGGTGACGGTCTCGCAGGCCACACGACCCATGGGATCCTGTTCCATGATGGCGTCCAGAACAGCGTCAGAAACCTGGTCACAGAGCTTATCGGGATGTCCCTCGGTAACAGATTCAGAGGTAAAAATACGGTGATTCATCTTTGCTTGTCCTTTCTATGTTTCAGAAACGATGGGAAACCAATTTCAATTCGGAATTGCGAATTGGTTCGAGGCACACAGCCTCTGCAAATACAGCCTTTGTGGGAGCGGCAGCGCATAAAAAAACGCCCCGCACAGGCGGAACGCAGGAAAAATTCCTCATCTTTCGATACAATACCGCCGGATTTGGCACCTTGCCGCAAGGCAGGTTGCCGGGCTTCAACGGGCCGTCCCCTCCACCACTCTTGATAAGGCTGTTGAGTTGTATCCCTATTATAACAAGGATAAACACTTTGTCAAGGTAACATTCTGAGGAATTTTTCACAAAACCATCGGTCATTTTCCTGGGATTGTAGCTGATTTGTTGAAGCTTTTTTGATGATATACTTGACAAAGGCTTTAATGTCGGCTATGATACTCTTGATAGTTGAGGCGTTTCTGAACCGTTGCAATGAAGGGAAAGATTCCGGCTCAGACCCCTCTCGGCTATGCTAAAATGGATACTATTTTTAACAAAAGATCAATAGGAGGACACTAATATGGATATCCTGGAAAAAGTCATTGCTGTTCTGGCTGACCACACTGGCCGCGACGCTTCCGAGCTGAACGAGGACACCACCTTCGAGGCTCTGGGCATCGACTCCCTGGAGACCGTCGAGATGGTCATGGAGCTGGAGGAAGAGCTGGACACCGAGCTGGAGCTGGACCAGAAGGTCGCTTCCATCGGTGAGCTGGTTAAGTTCATTGAGTCCAAGATGTAATCAACTGACCAACAGTCAATCAGACCTGCGGATGGGCAACCTTCCGCAGGTTAGTTTCTATCCTCCCTTCTTTTTGATTCCCGAGGGAACCGGGCATGACCGGAACCTTTGGTATGTTTTTCACTTTATATTGCAGGAGTTTACCTTCCTATGAGAAAGATTGCGTTTGTTTTTTCCGGTCAGGGTGCTCAGTATCCCGGCATGGGCAAGGAGCTGACCGAAGTCTCCGCTGCTGCCAAAGCGGTTTTTGATACCTGCGACAGCATCCGTCCCGAAACCTCCGCTCAGTGCTTTTCCGGCACCAAGGAGGAATTGACCATTACCTCTAACACCCAGCCCGACATGTTCGCCGTAGAGCTGGCCGCCGCTTCCGCTCTGCTGGAGGCAGGCATTGTCCCCTCCGCTCTGGCTGGCTTCTCCGTGGGCGAGATTTCCGCCCTGGGCTTCTCCGGCGCTGTGTCCATGGAGGACGCTTTCCGCCTGGTGTGCCGCCGTGGTGAACTGATGCAGGACGCTTCCAATGAGGTTTCCACCGGTATGACCGCCGTCATCAAGCTCTCCCCCGCCCAGGTGGAGGAGCTGGCCGCCGCCGCTGACCAGGTTTATCCCGTCAACTACAATTCCGAGGCGCAAACCGTTTGCGCTGGTCTGTCCTCCTCTATGGCCGCCTTCCGTGCTTCGGTCAAGGCCGCTGGCGGACGTGCCATTCCTTTGAAGGTGGCAGGCGCTTTCCACTCCCCCTTTATGCACTCCGCCGCCGTGGGTCTGGTGGACGTGCTCGCCCCCATGGAGTTCGGCACCCCCAAATACCCCCTTTATTCCAACGTCACCGCCCAGCCCTATGAAGCGGGTCGTTATAAGGAGCTGCTCTCCATGCAGTTGGAAAACCCCGTCCGCTGGCAGACCATTGTGGAAAATATGGCTGCCGACGGCGTGGACACCTTCGTGGAAGTCGGCCCCGGCAACACCCTCACCGGCCTCATCAAGCGCATTCTCCCCGCCGCTACCGCCATCAATGTGGAGAACGCCGAGACTTTAAAGGCCGCTATCGAGCTGTTGAAGTAAATCACCTACTCTTGTCATGCAAGACGCAAGAAAGAAGGAACATCATGATGAAATTAGAAGGTAAAGTCGCTCTTGTCACCGGCGCTGCCCGTGGCATTGGCTACGCCATCGCTGACCGTCTGGCCGCTGAGGGTGCGGACGTGGTTCTCTTTGACCTGTGCGACGAGGCCGCCGGTATCGCTTCCGCTGAGGCCATCGCCGCCGCTCACGGCAAAAAGGCCGTTTTTCAGCGCTGCGATGTCTCCAACTACGAGATGGTGCAGAGCGCAGTGAAGACCGTCATCAAAGAGATGGGCGGCGTGGACATCCTGGTCAACAACGCCGGCATCTGCCGGGATAAGGTTCTGCTGGCCATGAGCGAGCAGGATTGGGATTTGGTTCTGGACATCAACCTCAAATCCATGTTCAACACCATCAAGGCTTGCTACCGCAACTTTATGAAGAAAAAGGCGGGCAAGATTATCAATATCTCCTCCGTTTCCGGTCTGATGGGCAACGCCGCTCAGGCCAACTACACCGCAGCAAAGGGCGGTGTCATCGCTCTGACCAAAACCGTCGCCCGTGAGCTGGCCACCCGTGGCGTAAACTGCAACGCTGTGGCTCCCGGTGCCATCGAAACCCCCATGACCGCCAACATGGATCAGGGCGCTCTCCAGGCGCTGCTCTCCACCGTCCCCATGGGCAAGATGGGCAAGCCCGAGGACATCGCCGCCTGTGTTGCCTTCCTCGCCTCGGACGATGCCAAATACATCACCGGCGAGGTCATCCGAGTGGATGGCGGAATCGCTATGTAACCCTTTTGCCCAAAAACAGCCTGAGAAAAACGCAGCAGGCTGTGTTTTCCACCGCATGGTGCGTGACGTGTTCGGCGTGGCGCACGAAGAAAGGATGTTCACTATGAGACGAGTCGTCGTCACTGGACTGGGCGCTGTCAATGCCATCGGCAACGATGTCCCCACCGTCTGGGAAAATCTGATCGCCGGCAAGCACGGCATTGCCCCCATCACCCGCTTTGACACCTCTGACTTCAAGGCTGTTATGGCCGCTGAGGTCAAGGGATTTGACCCTCTGAACTACATGGACCGCAGCGAGGTGCGCCGCAACGACCTTTGCATCCAGTACGCTGTCTCCGCCGCCGGTCAGGCTGCTGAGGACTCCGGCATTGACGGAACCCTCGACCCCAAGCGTGTGGGCTGCTACTTCGCCTCCGGCATCGGCGGTATGACCACCATGATTGAGGAACAGACCAAGCTGATGTCCAAAGGCCCCCGCCGTGTCTCCCCCTACACCATCACCAACATGATGGGCAACGCCTCCGCCGGAACCGTGGCCATCAAGCACAACTGCAAAGGCCCCTGCATGAGCATGGCCACCGCCTGCGCTTCCTCCACCCACGCCATCGGTGAGGCTTATCACGCCATTCTTCACGGCTACGCCGATGCCATGTACACCGGCGGCACAGAGGCCACCATTCTGCCCCTCTGCGTGGCTGGCTTCATCAACTGCCAGGCTCTGAGCTGCTCCACGGACGCTGACCGTGCTTCCATCCCCTTTGACAAGGAGCGTCACGGCTTCGTCATGGGTGAGGGCGCTGCCTGCCTGATTCTGGAGGAGTATGAACACGCAAAGGCTCGTGGCGCAAAGATTTACTGCGAGGTGGTGGGCTACGGCTCCACCTGCGATGCCCACCACATCACCGCACCTGACCCCGAGGGCGAGGGCGGCGGCGATGCCATCACCATGGCTCTGAGCACCTGCGGCGGGTACGATGCCTCCAAGGTCTACATCAACGCCCACGGCACCTCCACCCCCATGAACGACCGCATTGAGACCCTGGCCGTCAAGCGTGCCTTCGGCGAGGAGGACGCTCACAAGCTGGCCATCTCCTCCACCAAGGGCGCAACCGGCCATATGCTGGGCGCTGCGGGCGCTACCGAGGCCGTTATCACCGTCAAGGCGCTGGAAGAGGGCATCCTGCCTCCCACCGTGGGCTATCAGGTTCCCGACCCTGACTGTGACCTGGACGTGATTCCCAACACCGCCCGTCCTTGCCAAGCGGACTTGGCTCTGTCCATCTCTCTGGGCTTCGGTGGTCATAATGGCTGCCTGGCTTTTAAAAAACTGTAAAACATAAAAATTTATAATGCACAGCCGGTCGTTTTGTGGTATGCTGAATAAGAAGATTGAGCGTCGGCTGTGCGCAAGCGTTTTTTTGCCTCACACCCGGCCAACCTGTGACAAGTTTTATCTGGAAAGGAACCTGCTACCATGGATCTGAACGAAACCAAGAAAATTGTTGACTTTATGAAGGAAAACGGCGTGTGTGAGCTGGAATACACTGTGAAAGGCTCCACCATCAAGCTGTGTCTGACCCCCAGCGCCATGACCGCCGCTCCCGCCTCCCCCGTACAGGAGACAAAGGCCGCTCTTCCTTTTACAGAAACCGAGTCCGACGAACCCGGCCTGCGTGACGTGACCGCCTACACCGCCGAAGCAGAAGGCGCTCCCGCCGCCGAGTCCCATATGGAGAAGCCCTCCGCCGTTGAGGTCGCTGCCGTGGCCGCTTCCAGCATGAAACGCCGTGCCTCCAACGCCGTGGGCGCTGTGACCGGTCTGTTTAAGCGCCGCTCCGCCCCCGTCGCCCCCGTCCATGTGGACGAAGAGGAGGATGCCACCGAGTTGGATTTGATGGAAGAGCATGAAGAAACCATCAAGGCAGAAAAACCCGCTCTGCGTGGTCCCCGTGCGGTCGCCGCTTTCTTGAAGAGCCACCGTGAGGCAGCCGCTCACGCCACGGCATCCCTCCAGGACAATGGCATGGTGGTGGACGAACAGCCCGAGGCTCCGCTGGAAAACGTAGAGGAAGCCGCTCCCGTGGCAGCAGAGACCGAAGCCCCCGCTGTGGAAGAACCCGAGGTCGTCTCCGCTGAGGAAACCCCTGTGGAGGAGCCTGCCGAGGAGACCGTGGCCGAGGTCGCCGCTGAGGAGCTGCCCACCGAGGAAACCCCTGTTGAGGAACCCACTGAGGAAACCGTGGCCGAGGTCGCCGCTGAGGAGACCACCGAGGAAGTCCCCGCCGAAGAAGTCGAAGAAGCACCCGCTCCCACCGCCGAGCAGAAGCCCGTCAAGCGCCGTGGCCGCCTGAGAAACCTGCTGGCTGGCTTCCGCCGCAAGAAAGAGGCTCCTTCCGTCACGGAGGAGACCAAGGAGGCCACCACCGAGGAAGAGCCCCTGCCTGAGATGGGCGCTGAATTTGACGCAGAACCGGAAACCGTGGAGGAAGCTCCCGCCGCCGAGCCGGAAGAGACCTTCGAGGCCGCTGTAGAGGAAACTCCCGTGGTCAGCGAGGAAGCCGCCGCTGAGATTCTGGCCGAGGCCACCGTTGAGGAAGAGCCTGTCGTGGAATCCGTGGAGGAAGTTGCCGCTGTGGAGCCTGCCGCCGAGGAAGAGCCTGTCGTGAACGTCATAGAAGAGACCGTAGCCGCCGTGGTGGAAACCGCCGCCGAGGTTGTGGAGGACGCAGCCGAGACCCTGGAGCCCGCCGCAGAGTTCGAGAACGAAACCGAGGCCGTGGAAGAAGAAAAATCCGCTGAGGATGCTTTGTTCGACATCGTTGGCTGATTTGTTTGTCAATCACAAGGAGATTCCCATTATGAATCAGGAAGAAATCAAAAAGATCATTCCCCATCGGGACAATATGCTGCTGGTGCAGGAGGCCACCGTGGAAAACGGCGTTGCTCACGCCAAGTATCATGTTTCCGGCGACGAGTGGTTCCTCAAGGGACACTTCCCCGGCAACCCCGTGGTTCCCGGCGTGGTGCTGTGTGAGATGATGGCGCAAGGAGCCTGCGTGCTGCTGGCCAACCTCGCCACCGCCGACAGCGCTACCCCCATGTTCACCAGCCTGGACAAGGTGCGCTTTAAAAACCCCGTAAAGCCCGGCGACACCCTGGAGAGCGAGAGCACCATCATCAAGCAGAAGGGTCCCTTCTACTGGTGCGCCGCAAAAGGCTACGTCAGCGGCAAGCTGTGCGTTACCGCTGAATTCTCCTTTGCGCTGGTGAAGTAACCCTTCCCTTTTACCATTTCCAGAGTGAAAAGCGCTGAAATAAGCGTGAAAAGTGAAGTATTCCGCCCGTTCTGGTGGCACTTTTCCCTTCTTTCCGCTTTTCACTCTTTCGTTTTGTGCGGGGAGGAATCTGCCGCTCTCCTTGCGCCACCTGTTTTTGAATGGATTACATGCTATGACTCTATTTACTGTATTTTTTCAGATGCTGGCTCTGCTGATTATGATGGGCTCCGGCGTTTTTCTGACCAAACAAAAAATTTTGGACGCTCCCACCTCGGCGAAGCTATCCAAAATGATTTTAGTTCTTTTCAATCCCATGCTGTCCCTGGCCAACGCCCTGAAAGCCGCCGGTCAGGTGCCGCTCTCCCGGCTGGGTCTGATTGCCCTCATCTCCGTGGGAATGCACGTCATTTTTCTGACAGTGGGCGGGCTGCTGGCTCCCTTTTTTGACAAAGACCCCTTCCAAAAACGGATGTATGAGCTGATGATGGGCTTCCCTAACGTGGGCTTCATCGGTATTCCCGTGGTCAGCACCGTGGTGGGACCGGAGTATGTCATCTACGTCACCGAGTTTATGATTATCTACAACGTGGTGTTTTATACCTACGGTATGGCGTTGATGGACGGCAAGTTCTCCCTCTCCGCCCTGAAAGCCATGGTCACGCCCGCCAATGGCATGATTTTGGCCTCCCTCGTCATTGTGGTGGCGGATATCCACCTGCCCGATTTTCTGGAAACCGCCATCACCTATTTGGGCAACGTGGCTTCCCCCATGTCGCTGGTGACGGTGGGCTTCACGCTGGCAAACGCCGATTTGCGGCGCATTTTCGGCAATCTGCCTCTGTATGTGTTCTCGCTGGTCAAGCTGCTGCTCTTGCCCCTGGCTCTGCTGCCGGTGCTCCGCCTGCTGCCGCTGGAGCCGGAGCTGGTCGCCGTCTGCGTGATTCTGCTGGGAATGCCCGTGGGCAATATGCCCCTGATTCTGGGCACAGAGCGGGGGTTGGACTGCAACAACTGCTCCGCCGGTATTATTATGACCACGCTGCTTTGTGTCGTCACCGTGCCGATTCTCATGGTATTTGTGTGAGAATGGGCTTCGAATGATACCTCCAAAAACGTTACAAAGCCGTTTCCCCGTCTTTTTCTGCGAGGAAACGGCTTTTTCTCATTTTATCACTCTAAAACCTGAAAATTCTTCATCACCGACCGGACGCTGCTGTGCAGGTGGGGCAGGAACTCCTCCAAGGTCATGGGGTCGTTTTCCAAAATGATGGAATGGACGGTGCTGCCCGCCATTTCAATGATGATATACAGCATGACAGGCAGGTCTTTCCAATGTTCGATTTCCTCGCCAAAGATGCGCTGGAAAAATTCCACGCTGGCCAGCTCCTGCTTCTCCTCGGCACGGGTCAGGGCGCTGCGGAAAATGCCCCAGCTGAGATTCTTGTGAATAAAATTGAGGAGCATGGGGGTTTGCGCCAATTCGTTGATGAGGTCATCCATGATGAAAATCACCCGATTTTCCGCCCCCTGGATATCGGCTGCCAACATACGATACGCCGCCTGCTGGCACAGCTCCCGGGTTTTGGTGACAATCAGTTTGTCCGCAATGTCATATTTATCTTTAAAATACAGATAAAAGGTTCCCTTCGCCACGCCTGCATTGTTGACGATATCGGAAATGGAGGTTTTTTTCATGCCCTTTGTTGTGAAGAGCTGAAAGGCCGTATCCAACAAACGGTTCTCTTTCTCCTGTTTATTCAGTTCCACTTTTCCCATGGTGCGTTTTCCTCACTTTACCATCTGGTTGTCAAATTTCTGACTTTTCGTCATTTTTCTTCTTTATTTTCATGGTTATTATACCCTGCATTTGGGTCAAAGTCAACGGGCGGCGGGCGGGTGCGCTGGGGCAAAAAAACTTCCCCATTCCACCGAAGCGGAACAGGGAAGGATTTTTTCAGCGATTGCTCACCGGTCTGAACTTACAGGCGGGTGGGAACATGCCAAATGTTGTTGGCGTAGTCACGGATGGATCGGTCGGAAGCGAACAGGCCAGACTTTGCAATGTTGGTCAGAGCCATCTGGTTCCAATGCTTCTGGTCAGCGTAAGCAGCAACAATATCCTGCTGACGATAACGGTAGCTCTCGAAGTCAGCCAGCAGCAGATAGTCATCAGCGGTGAAGCCCTGACCATACAGCAGGCTGTTGGAGACATCCTGGAAGGTCTTGCCGTCGGCGAAGGGCTCCAGACCCATGCGGTGCATGACACGGTGCAGGACGGGGTTGGAGTTGTAGTACTCGAAGGAGTTGTAGCCATTGGCCTTCTTAGCGGCGACTTCCTCTGCGGAGAGACCGAAGATGAAGATGTTATCGTCGCCCACGACCTGGTGCATCTCGACGTTAGCGCCGTCCTCGGTGCCGATGGTCAGAGCGCCGTTCATCATGAACTTCATGTTGCCGGTGCCGGATGCTTCCTTACCAGCGGTGGAAATCTGCTCGGAAATCTCGGTGGCGGGCATCATGCGCTCAGCCAGGGAGACACGGTAGTTCTCCAGGAAGTAGACCTGAAGCTTATCCTTGCAGATGGGGTCGTTGTTGATGGTGTAGCTCAGGGAGTTAATCAGCTCGATGATGCGCTTTGCCATGAAGTAGCCGGGAGCAGCCTTAGCAGCAAACAGGAAAGTGTGAGGAACAATGTCCTTGCCGTCCTGGAGCTCCTGATACAGATGGATGATGTTCATCACGTTCAGCAGCTGACGCTTATACTCGTGCAGACGCTTGGACTGAACGTCAAAGATAGCGTCGGTGTTCAGGGTGATGCCGTAATCCTTCTGGATATAGTTTGCGAAGGAAACCTTGTTGGCCTTCTTAATTTCAGCCAGGCGCTTGAGAACGCTGGAATCATCACGAGCCTTGAGCAGGTTCTCCAGGTCGTAGGGATGCTCCAGATAGCTGTCAGAGCCATTGACCTCGCAGATGAGCTTGTGCAGCTCGGGGTTGATTTCAGCCAGCCAGCGGCGGTGGTCAACGCCGTTGGTAACGTTGGTGAACTTGTCGGGAGTACGCAGCCATGCAGTGTGGAACACGTCATCCTTCAGGATCTGAGAGTGCAGAGCGGCAACGCCATTGACGGCAAAGCAGGTGGCAACGCACAGATTGGCCATGCGGACATCGCCGTCCCAGACAATGGCCAGCTCACGAGCCTTGTTCTCGTCACCGTGGAAGAAGTCACGAACCTGCTTGAGGTAGCGCTCGTTGATCTCACAGATGATCTGCCAGCAGCGGGGCACCAGGGACTCCACCAGGTACTGGGGCCAATGCTCCAGAGCCTCAGCCAGAACGGTATGGTTGGTGTAAGCCACGGTGTTGCAGACGATGTTCCAAGCCTGATCCCAGCCCATGCCGTGCTCATCCATCAGCAGACGCATCAGCTCGGGAATGACCAGAGTGGGATGGGTGTCGTTAATCTGGATGACGTGCTTGTTGGCAAAGTTGGTCAGAGTGCCGTATTGAGCCAGGTGCTTGCGGACGATGTTCTGGATGGTAGCAGAGACAAAGAAATACTGCTGCTTCAGACGCAGGCTCTTGCCCTCATAGTGGTTATCGGCGGGGTACAGAACCTTAGCGATGACCTCGGCGGTGGCCTGGTTCTCGATGGCCTTCAGGTAGTCGCCAGAGGAATAATAGGACATATCAACAGGGGTGGGGGACTTTGCATCCCACAGACGCAGGGTGTTGACATGATCGGTGTTGTAGCCAGCGATGTTCATATCCATGGGGATGGCCAGAACCTCGGTACCGCCGACATAATCCACCTTGAAGTGACCATACTCGTCCTCGGACTGGATGACCTGGCCGCCAAAACGGACGGTCTCCACCTCGTCGGCCTTACGAACCAGCCATGCGTCACCCATCTGGAGCCAGTCATCCGCCAGCTCAATCTGCTTTCCGTCCACGATCTTCTGCTTGAAGATGCCCAACTGGTAGCAGATGGAATAGCCGGTGGCGGGGATGTTCAGGGTTGCCATGGAGTCCATATAGCAAGCGGCCAGACGACCCAGACCGCCGTTGCCCAGACCTGCGTCAGGCTCCAGCTCAAACAGCTCACCGTGGTCAAAGCCCATCTCGTCGATGGCGGCCTTGAGCTCCTCCAGCAGACCCAGGTTGTAGGCGTTCTTCATCATGGAACGGCCAACCAGGAACTCCATGGAGAGGTAATGAACCTCTTTGGCGTTGTTCTTGCGGGTGACATCCTTGGTCTCGATATGGTGCTCAGACATAATGTCACGCAGAACCATGGCGCAGGCCTTGAACATATGGACCTTGGAAGCGTCGGAGGCAGTGCGGCCAAAATTGCGGCGCAGCTTGCCTTCGATCAGAGAGCAAAGCTCATACTTGGAATATTCGCGCATTATTCGTTTCCTCCAAAAAATCTGTAGGGGATTGCTATTTTCACGAGGACATATTTTATCATGAAAAGGTTTCTGTGTCAATCATTCCCAAAGTTTTGTAACGGGTGATAACACAGAAAAAGTCTGTTCTTTCTCCGTCATGCTTGTGAATTATTTACAGAATTTGAACATTTTATACCCGTTCCGCACCCTTATGGGAGTTTCATCCTACCCGTTCCGCACCCTTATGGGAGTTTCATCCAACGCTCTTCTCCCGCACTTTCTAACCGTTTTGGAGGAAATAGCACTTGTAAGCAACAGAAAAATCCATTATAATATTTCGCAAGGAGAGGCATCCCCAGCCTTTCCCCTGCCGGAGGAAAGCAAAGCGCCTTTCCATCTAAAATCATTTCCATGCAGAAAGGAACTTTCCTCAAAGCTGCGCCTGACAGCGCAAAAAGGTTTCACCCTTCTCCGGGTGTTCTGTGGAAAAGCCTGTGGAAATTGTTCAAAAGTCCGTCAATCTGTCCAAAAAAAGAAAAGGTGGTTTTTCGTCATGTCCTACATCTGTATGGTCGCCAACCGCAATGGCATTGCTGTCTCCGGTGACAGCCGCCTGACCTTTCAGCCGGAACGACTGAATCTGCATCTGGACAACGCTCAAAAGGTGTTCTCCTGCCCGGAACAGAATATGGTCTGGGCGTGCTGCGGTATCATGGTCATGGCTGGAATCAATTATTACAAGATGGCAAACTGGATTCTGCGTCAAAAAAACCGCAGCTTGACCAGCCGCCTGAACCAGATCAGCGGCATCATGAGCCGAGCCACCGGCGCTCAGTACCGCCTGACCCGCAAGGGCGCTTGCTTCACCCTGCTGTTGGGCGTGATAAAAGACGGAACTGCTCAAGTGTATGTGCTCGATGCCGTCAACGGAGAGGCTTCTCTGCGCACCCTGGAGGCTCCCGTGCTGATTCAAAGCGGCTGGGTCAAGAGCCTCCACCAGCCCAAGCCCCCCGTGTCGGCTTATCAGGATGAAAGCATTGACCAGCTCATTGCCAGAGTGCGGGAGCGCTGCCTCTGGGCCATGCGGAAGGATGGACGGCTCGCCTCTCAGGAGGCCAAGCACATTCAGACCATCGGCGGCAATGTCCGGGTGGTCTATTTGAAGGCACATTCCTAACCAATCCATTCAGGTCTGGAACGGCGTGTTGTTCCAGACCTTTTGTGGGCTTTGGGGTTGGCCTTCCGTGTGCCACATCTATTTCCCCTTGCCAACCCCGCCTTGTTGTTGTAAAATACAGTGGTCAAATGGAAAAAGTCCGTCAATGAATCGAGAAATCTGACTTATGAATACCTATCTTGCTGGAAAATTTGATGTTGCCGTCATCGGTGCGGGGCACGCCGGAATTGAGGCCGCCTTGGCCTGCGCACGCATGGGATGCTCCACCGTCTGCTTCACGGTCAATCTGGACGCCGTGGGGAATATGCCCTGCAATCCCGCCATTGGCGGAACGGGCAAGGGACATCTGGTTCGGGAGCTGGACGCTTTGGGCGGTGAAATGGGTCGAGCCGCCGACAAAGCCTGCATCCAATACCGCCTGCTCAACCGTGGCAAGGGTCCCGCTGTCCACTCCCTCCGGGCGCAGGCCGACCGCCGCCGCTATCAGGAGGTCATGAAACAGACGCTGGAAACCACCGACCGCCTCACCGTCCGTCAGGCCGAGGTGGTGGAGGTTCGTGTGGACGACAGCGGCAGCGTCTGCTCCGTGGTCACGGCCACCGGCGCACTCTATGCGGTGAAAGCCGCTGTGGTAGCCACCGGCACTTACCTGGGAGGCCGCACCATCATCGGCGAGCTGGCGCAGCAGTCCGGCCCCGACGGAATGCAGGCGGCGCTTCCCCTCACGCAGTCCCTGCTACGGCTGGGTCTCTCCCTCCGCCGCTTTAAAACCGGTACGCCGCCCCGCATCGACCGCCGCACGGTGGATTTTTCCAAAATGGAGCCCCAGGAGGGCGACGTGGAGCCGGTTCCCTTCTCCTTCGCAACGGAGGAACCGCCCGAAAACCGTGCTCTGTGCTACCTGACCTACACCAATCAGCAGACCCACAACATCATCCGAGCCAACCTGGAACGCTCTCCCCTCTACAACGGCATGATTGAGAGCACCGGACCCCGCTATTGCCCCTCCATCGAAACCAAAATTGTCCGCTTCCCCGACAAAGAGCGCCATCAACTTTTCATCGAACCCATGGGGCTTAACACCGGGGAGCTGTATGTGCAGGGCTTCTCCTCCTCCCTCCCCGAGGATGTGCAGGTGCAGATGCTCCGCACCATTCCCGGCCTGGAACACGCCGAGATGACCCGCACCGCCTACGCCATTGAATACGACTGCGTAGACCCCACGGAGCTGCTGCCCACCCTGGAATGCAAAAAAGTGCCGGGGCTCTACGGTGCGGGACAGTTCAACGGCTCTTCCGGCTATGAGGAAGCCGCCGTACAGGGCTTTGTGGCGGGTGTCAACGCCGCTTTGAAGCTACTGGGACGGGAAGCGCTCATCCTCCGCCGGGATCAAGGCTATATCGGCGTTCTCATCGACGACTTGGTGACAAAGGGCACCGAGGAGCCTTACCGCATGATGACCAGCCGCACCGAATACCGCCTGATTCAGCGCCAGGACAACGCCGACCAGCGTCTCACTCCCATCGGTTATGAATTGGGTTTGATTTCTCAGGAGCGGTATGAGAAAACCCTGGAAAAATACGAGGCTGTGGAAAAGGAAGTCAAACGCCTGGAGCGCTGCGGCGCTGCCCCCACCCCGGCGCTTTCCGCCATGCTGGTGAGCAAGGGCGAGCCGGAGCCCAAAAACGGCGTGAAGCTCTCCGACCTGCTCCGCCGCCCCCGGGTGTCTTACGGGGATTTGGCTCCCTTTGACCCCGAGCGTCCCGCCCTGGATCGCCTGGTGCAGGAGCAGGTGGAAATTCAGCTCAAATATCAGGGCTACATTGACCGTCAGCTTCGCCAGGTGGCCGAGGCTCGGCGGATGGAAAGCCACACCCTCCCCGCCGACTTCGATTATGACAGCCTCCAGGGTCTCCGGCTGGAAGCCCGGGAAAAGTTAAAACGCATCCGTCCCATGAATCTGGGACAGGCCAGCCGGATTTCCGGTGTCAGCCCCGCTGATGTGGCCGCCCTGATGATTGCCCTGAAAGAGAATCCTTGATTGATCTCCCATCCGATCCGCCGCTTTCTTAGCTGGCGGATCGCTTTTTTGTGCTGCCGTTGTGCAGGTTGCATTGATTGTTCTTTTATTTTTTCCTAATTTTGATATTTTTACCAAATGGCCGTTTTTTTGCGTTTTTTCCCCGCTCGCCTCTGGACATCCTTTGTAAAAAGTGTGAATTTCTCCGCCGTTTTTCTCCACAAGAACCCATTCGCACGTTATTTCTGTTCCTGTTCCCGACATTTCCCGAAGTGCCCACCACTTATAAAAATGTCCTTTTTTTGTAACACCCTCTTTACATTCTGCGACTTTTTGATATAATTAAATGCGGAAACAAATGAAGGTTTACACAATTCCCCTGTTCCACATCAGATACTCTTGAAAAGAAAACACACGGAGGTGTAACGTATGCGAGTTCAATTCACTGAAACCGTACTGCGTGATGCAAACCAGTCCCTGATGGCTACCCGCCTGCCCTACGCTGATTACGCTGACATCCTGTCCACCATGGACAAGGCCGGCTATTATTCCGTAGAGTGCTGGGGCGGCGCCACTTTTGACTCCTGCCTGCGCTACCTGGGCGAGGATCCCTGGGAGCGTCTTCGCAACATTCGCAAGAACATGCCCAACACCAAGCTCCAGATGCTGCTGCGCGGCCAGAACCTGCTGGGCTACAAGCACTATCACGACGACGTTGTGGAAAAGTTCGTCGAGCTGTCCATCAAGAACGGCATCGACATCCTGCGTATCTTCGACGCACTGAACGACTTCCGCAACATCAAGACCGCTCTGGAGGCCACCAAGAAGTACGCAACCGCTAACACCATCGCTTCCGGCTGCATCTCTTACACGCAGTCTCCCGTCCACACCGTCAGCAAGTATGTCGAGATGTGCAAGGAGCTCAACTGCATGGGCTTTGACACCATCTGCCTGAAGGACATGGCCGGCACCATGAGCCCCTATGAGGCCGAGCACCTGATTAAGGGCATCAAGGACGCTGTGCCTGATATGCCTCTGATCCTGCACACCCACTGCACCACCGGCATGGCTTATCAGACCCTGACCAAGGCCATCGACTCCGGCATTGATGTCATCGACACCGCTACCTCCTGCTTCTCCAACGGCACCTCCCAGCCCGCTACCGAGACCATGTTCTACGCTCTGGAGCAGTACGGCATTGAGACCGGCCTGAACGAGAAGGTCATCAACGAGGTCAACAACTTCTTCAAGCCCGTCAAGCAGAAGTATGTGGATGACGGTATCCTGAACCCCAAGAGCATGGCCACCGACGCTCAGGCTCTGGTTTACAAGGTTCCCGGCGGTATGCTGTCCAACATGATCGCTAACCTGACCGACATGGGCGCTATGGATAAGTTTGACGCTGCTCTGGCTGAGATTCCCGCTGTCCGTGCTGACATGGGCTATCCTCCCCTGGTCACTCCTCTGTCCCAGATGGTCGGCAACCAGGCTGTTACCAACGTTCTGGTTGGCGAGCGCTATAAGAACATCTCCAACGAGGTCAAGAACTACTTCAAGGGCGAGTATGGCATTGCTCCCGCTCCCGTGAACCGTGATCTGGAGGCCAAGATTCTGGGCGCTGGCGGCGTTCCCACCGACTGCCGCATTGAAGACCAGAAGCGCACCGGCGAAGAGTTCAAGAAGGCCGCCGAAGAGCTGGGCGATCTGGCTAAGACCGAAGAGGATATCATGAGCTATATCTGCTTCCCCAAGCAGGCTAAGGATTACTTCCTGGCCCGTAAGGAGAAGGAGGAGCGCACCTGCAAGTATACCATGGAAGCCTGCGACGAAGACTAATCCCAGGAGGTCCTAGTAATGAATAACGATATCACTGTCGTCCAGACTCTGGGCGTTGTCGTGCTGGGCATGGGCACCGTCTTTGCAGTTCTGGTCCTGCTGTGGGCTCTGATTATTGCCGAAAGCAAAATCCTGGAGGCCATGGAGAACAACAAGAAGGCAGCAAAGGCTCCCACCACTGCCACCCCCGCTCCTTCCGCCCCTGTCGCAAAGCCCGCTCCTACCGCAAAGGGCTCCTGCGGCGGCGTTATGCTGCATGATGTGCCCGACCGCACCGCTGCCATGATTATGGCCATCGTTGCTGACGAGCTGAAGACTCCCCTGAACGAGCTGAGATTTATTTCCATCAAGGAGGTAAAGTGAGATGAAATACAAAATCACTCTGAATGATAAGACCTATGAGGTCATCGTGGAAAAGGGCCAGGCTATCCTGGCTGACGAGTACGACGCAATGGCTCCCGCCGCTGCCGCTCCTGTTGCCGCTGCCCCTGTCGCTGCTGCTCCTGCCGCTCCCGCCGCTGCTCCCGCTGGCCCTGTCACCGGCGAGCCTGTCACCGCTCCCCTGCCCGGCACCGTCGTGTCCGTGAAGGTCACTGCTGGCCAGGCTGTCAAGTCCGGTGAGCTGCTGGCTGTCATCGAAGCTATGAAGATGGAAAACGAAGTCCTGTCTCCCCGTGACGGCACTGTTGCTCAGATCGTCGCTGCTCAGGGCACTGCTGTCAAGACTGGTGATCCTCTGGTTACTCTGGCCTGATTCTGAGGAGGAACCATTATGGAATTTATCGGTAATATTTTCTCCAAT
Organism: Oscillospiraceae bacterium; assembly: GCA_024404315.1. Taxonomy (GTDB): domain Bacteria; phylum Bacillota; class Clostridia; order Oscillospirales; family Oscillospiraceae; genus Onthomonas. The sequence continues at coordinate 11,431 of JAKSQD010000006.1, read as the reverse complement.
CTGGCCACCCAGACTGGTTTCTATGCCCTGTTTGCAAACGGCGGCGTGAGCGCTCTCAAGACCATCATCATGATCGTCGTTGCCTGCGTGCTGCTGTACATGGGCATCGTCAAGAAGTTCGAGCCCCTGCTGCTGGTCGGCATCGCCTTTGGTATGCTGCTGACCAACCTGCCCGGCTCCGGCATCTACAACCCCGAGCTGTGGTACGCTGGCTCCGGCATGAACATCAACTTCGGTCATGTTCTGCACGAGGGCGGCTTCCTGGATATCCTGTACTTAGGCGTTAAGCTGGGCGTGTATCCCTCTCTGATCTTCATGGGCGTTGGTGCTATGACCGACTTTGGCCCCCTGATGTCCAACCCCAAGTCCCTGCTGCTGGGCGCTGCTGCTCAGTTCGGCGTTTATGCCGCTCTGCTGGGCGCTGTCTGCATGGGCTTTGACGGCAACGTCGCCGCCTCCATCGGCATCATCGGCGGCGCTGACGGCCCCACCGCCATCTGGCTGACCTCCAAGCTGGCTCCCAACTATCTGGGCGCTATCGCCATCGCTGCTTACTCCTACATGGCTCTGATTCCTCTGATTCAGCCCTTCTTCATGGTTCGTCTGGTTCCCAAGAAGGAGCGTCAGATTAAGATGGAGCAGCTGCGCACCGTCTCTCAGACTGAGAAGATCATCTTCCCCATCATGGTCACGATCGTCTGCTGCTTCATCCTGCCTTCCGTCGCCGCTCTGCTGGGCTGCCTGATGCTGGGCAACCTGTGGGCAAACTGCGGCGTGTGCGACCGTCTGTCCGACACCGTTCAGAACGCTCTGATGAACATCATCACCATCTTCCTGGGCATCTCCGTCGGCGCTACCGCTACCGCTGACCAGTTCCTGAAGGCTGAAACCCTGATGATTATCGTTCTGGGTCTGGCTGCCTTCTGCTTCGCCACCATCGGCGGCCTGCTGGTCGGTCGTGTGATGTGCGCTGTCACCGGCGGCAAGATCAACCCCCTGATTGGTTCCGCTGGCGTGTCCGCCGTTCCCATGGCTGCCCGTGTTTCTCAGGTTCAGGGGCAGAAGGACAACCCCACCAACTTCCTGCTGATGCACGCTATGGGTCCCAACGTCGCTGGCGTTATCGGCTCCGCTGTTGCTGCTGGCTTCCTGCTGGCTACCTTCGGCTAATTCAGTCGGTCGGGTGACAACCTCATCTTTCCTCCCCTCTGTTTTCGGACAGAGGGGATTTTTTCGGTGTTGGAGTGAGGTTTGGTGCTTTCCTCTCCACATCCCGTTTTTTACGCATAATCGAAAATAACAGAGCAAAACCGGCTGAGATGTGCTATAATGACACCAACAGAACGGTTAGGACGTGAAATCTATGAAAGAACAACTGGTTTCCCCGCTCGACACGCTGAAGGCAAAGGAAGCACGATATTGGAAACAGCGGGAGCTACTCAACGCCTACGGAAAGCCGCTGCGTCCATCCAAGGAGGGGAAACAACATGATTGAAGTCACATTGCTGGGAACCTCGGCCTTGCTTCCTCTGCCGGAGAGAGGACTGACGGCGGCGACGCTGACTTGTTCCGGGCGGACAATTTTGTTTGACTGCGGGGAGGGAACCCAAGCCGCCGCACGCAAGGCACACGTCAGCCTCATGAAAACCGACCTCATCGCCCTGACCCATTACCACGGCGACCACATCTTTGGTTTGCCGGGGCTGCTGCAAACCATGTTTTGCCTGGGGCGAACGGAGCCGCTGTGGATGGTAGGGCCGCAGGGTCTGCGAGAGGAGCTGGCTCCCATCCTCCAGCTCACCGGCTGGACGCCCTATCCCATTCACTTGCTGGAGCTGCCCGAGGAAGGCGTGGCTCTTTCCCAATTGGTTCCCGGCTGGCCGGAGGGGGCGTGGCTTCGAGCCTATCCCACCGTTCACCGTGTCCCCAGCCAAGCCTATGCCTTTACCCTTGCCCGAGCGGGAAAATTCCTCCCTCAGCGGGCGGAAGCGCTCGGCGTTCCCAGAAACCTGTGGGGCAGGCTGCAAAAAGGCGAGGGCGTGCAGGTGGATGGCGGGAACATCCTGCCGGAGCAGGTGCTGGGTCAGCCCCGAAAGGGGCTCAAAGTGGTGTTTACGGGGGATACCACCCTCTGTGACGGTCTGCTGGAAGCGGAAAAAGACGCTGATTTAGTCATCAGTGAGGCCACTTACGGCGAAAATGAGCAAAAATCGTTGGCCATTGAACACGGACACATGAATTTTGCTCAGGCCGGTGAGACCGCTGCCCTGGCCGGGGCAAAGCGGCTCTGGCTGACCCACTATTCCCAGATGATTGACGACCCGGAAACCTACCTGCCCAACGCCCAGGCTTATTTCCCGGCGGCGGAGTGCGGCGTGGATGGAAAAAGCGTGACCCTCCGGTTTCAGAGGGAGGAATAGAAGTGGTTCAACGAGTGCAACAAACAAAGCATAAGGAGTTAGCGTTATGAATAAGAAGATTGTTGTCATTTCCACCAGCCTGCGTGCGGGCAGTAATTCCGACCAACTGGCAAAGGCGTTTGCCAAGGGCGCAGAAGACGCTGGCAATCAGGTGACGTATCTCACCCTGAAAAACAAGAACATTCAGTTTTGCAGAGGCTGCCTGGCTTGCCAGCAGACCGGTGTCTGCGTCATCCAAGACGACGCCATTGCTGTGGAACAGCAGGTTTTGGGCGCTGACGTGGTGGTCTTTGCCACGCCCATTTACTACTACGAGATGTCCGGTCAGATGAAAACCCTGCTGGATCGCATGAACTCCCTGTATCCCAAGGATTACGCCTTCCGTGATATCTACCTGCTGGCCACCGCTGCCGAGGACGAGGAGGAAACCCCCAGCCGTGCCATTGCCGGTCTTCAGGGCTGGATTGACTGCTTCGAGAAAGCAGCGCTGAAGGGCGTTGTGTTCTGTGGCGGCGTGGATGCTCCGAACCAGGCGCAGAACAAGGCAAAGTGCGGCGACGCTTACGAGATGGGCAGACGTGCTTGAAGTAGTGCCCATTCTGGATTTTTTCGACAGAAATTGAGGTAAAACACCATGATGGAATTTGTACATCAAACCTTTGACGAAGAACGTGCCCTTTACGGCGTGCGGGATGCCATTATCACCGACTGCGCCTTTGACGGCCCCGCTGACGGCGAATCCGCCCTGAAAGAAACCCGCAATGTCACGGTCAATCACTGCTATTTTAACCTGCGCTATCCCTTCTGGCATGTGGAGAGCGCTTTGATTCAGAATTCCGAGATGACCGAGAACTGCCGAGCCGCTCTGTGGTATGACAGCAACCTGACCATTGACGGCTGCCAGATGAACGGCATCAAGGCGCTGCGGGAGTGCCACCACATCCACCTGAAAAATACCGACATTCATTCCCCGGAATTTTCCTGGCGCTGCGGTCACATCAAGGTGGAAAACTGCAAGCTGGAATCCGAATACCCCTTCTTTGAGTGTCGAGATGTGGAGATGGAGAATCTCCAGATGAAGGGCAAGTATTCCTTCCAGTACACCGAGAACATGACCATCCGCAACTCCATTCTGGACACCAAGGATGCCTTCTGGCACAGCAAAAACGTCACTGTGATGGATTCCGTGGTCAAGGGAGAATATCTGGCCTGGTACTCTGAAAACCTCAAGCTGGTACGCTGCCGCATCATCGGCACCCAGCCCCTTTGCTACTGCAAAGGCTTGGTGCTGGAGGACTGCACCATGGAGGCAACCGACCTTTCCTTTGAGAAAAGTGAGGTGCAGGCCAACGTCAAGGGGGAGATTATGAGCGTCAAGAACCCCGTCTCCGGTCGCATTGTCGCCGATGGCTACGGCGAACTCATCCTGGAGGGCGAAACCCAGTGTGACATTCAGGTTCGGTAAGAGGCTGTTTGCCGGGGAGGAGAACAAAACCGCTTTTTTCTCTTCTCCGGCTTCTATCAAGCGAATCTTATTCATATACTCTCTCCGATGGCAAAACCAAAGGAGGGAGTTTTTTATGTGTGGAATCACAGGGTTCTGCGCCTTTGGACGGGACAACACGGCCCCGCTCTGGCGGCAGAGCATTGAGAAAATGGGGGAAACCCTGGCGCATCGGGGGCCAGACGACAAGGGAGAATTTGTCACCAGAGCGTGTGCCCTGGCGCATCGGCGACTCTCGGTCATCGACCCGGAGCACGGCCACCAGCCCATGCAGAGCGGAGCCTGCACCATAGTCTACAACGGGGAGCTGTACAACACCCCCGATCTGCGGCGGGAGCTGGAACGCCGGGGGCATGTGTTCCGCACCCGAACGGACACCGAGGTGGTTCTGGAAGCCTATCAGGAGTACGGCACGGCGATGAGTGAATATTTGGAAGGGATTTATGCCTTTGCCATTTGGGACGAGGAGAAAAAGCGGCTCTTCTGCTGCCGGGATCGCTTCGGCGTGAAGCCCTTTTTCTACACCGTGCGGGAGGGAGCCTTCGTCTTTGGCTCCGAGCTGAAAGCGCTGTTCGCCTGTCCGGGCATCGTCCCACGGGCAGATGAGGACACTTGGCGGGAGATTCTGGGCATCTGTCCGGCAAGAACACCGGGAAGCGGGGTCTTTCAGGACATTTTGGAGCTGCGGCCGGCTCACCAGCTCATCTTTGACGAGCACGGCCTTCATGTGGAACGCTATTGGAACGTAGAGAGCCGGGAACACCAGGAAAGCTATGATGACACCGTGGCGCACCTGCGGGAACTGCTGGTCTCAGCCATTGAGCGGCAATTGGTCAGTGACGTGCCCCTCTGCACCCTGCTTTCGGGCGGCCTGGACTCCTCTTATATCACGGCTGTAGCGGCGAAGGATTACGAAAAACAGGGCTTGCCGCCACTGGAGACCTATTCCTTCGACTACACCGACAATCAAAAATACTTCAAGGCCAGCTCCTTCCAGCCGGATGCGGACTGGCCCTGGGTGGAGCGGATGCAGGAGGCGTTTTCCACCCGGCACACCGTCTTGACCTGTCCGCAGGAGACCTTGGTGGAGCTGCTGGACGAGGCCATGGAAGCCAAGGACCTTCCCGGTATGGCGGATTGTGACTCCTCGCTGCTGTTTTTCTGCCGAGAGATGCGGAAAAAGCACATTGTTTCCCTCTCCGGGGAATGCTCGGATGAACTCTTCGGCGGCTATCCCTGGTTCCATCGAGCGGATATGCTGGCGGCGGACACCTTTCCGTGGTGCATGGACTTGACCGCCCGAACGGGGGTACTGAGGCCGGAGCTGGTGAAGCGCTTGGAGCTGGAAGAAGCGGTGCGTCAGCGCTACCGGGACGCTGTGGCGGAAACGCCTCGGCTGGAAGGAGAGTCGTCCCAGGATGCCCGACGGCGGGAAATTGGCTGGCTGAATCTGACCTGGTTCATGACCAATCTGCTCGACCGAAAGGATCGCATGAGCATGGCCACCGGGCTGGAAATCCGTGTACCCTTCTGTGACCACCATGTGGTGGAGTATGTCTGGAATATCCCCTGGGAGATGAAGAGCCGGGGCGGAGTTCGCAAGCAGGTTTTGCGGGATGCCGCCCAAGGAATTTTGCCGGAGGATGTGCGGAACCGTCCCAAGTCCCCCTATCCCAAGACCCACAACCCCCTCTTTGAGCGGCTGGCTCGTCAAAGGCTGCTGACCATTCTCAGCACCCCCAGCGCTCCCCTCCACAGCATCGTAAAGGAAGATGCCTTGCGGAACGGCCTGTTGAAAAACGCCGGAGACTATGGCCGCCCCTGGTTCGGTCAGCTCATGGCGGGGCCTCAGATGATTGCTTATTTGATTCAGGTCAACCACTGGATGGAAACCTTCCAGCTCGCCCCGTAAGAGGCTGTTTCGTAACCCAGACGCACGCCGCTCACTTGCCTCTTTTCCGCCATATCACTGCGAAATTTTTTGAAAGCCGTCAGGATTCCTGCAAAATTTCACAGCAGGGAATAGAGGTGCGAGCAAAGCTCGTTTCTTGCACTCGGTCGGAAATGTGCCACTGGCACCTTTCTGATTCGACCTCACTGACGAAAAATATGCTTCGTTATCGGCATACGCCGGGATACGAAACAGCCTCTAACACCAACTGGGGCAAAAAAAGTCCCTCCTCCACCCCCAACCATCCACTTGATGACGAAAAAAGCGTTTGCCCGGTGCGAAATCGAGCAAACGCTTTTTTGTTGTTCTGTTACTGAGCAGAGATGGAAGCGTCGGCGGAGGTCTCAGCCTTGGCATTTTCCACAGCCGCAATGGTGGCTTGGAGGGTTTGGAGCTTGGTCAGCACGGCGGCAGCGTCCAGCTTGTCGTAGCTGGGAGTGTTCTCGGCCTTGTAGTCGGCGGTCAGCTCGGCCAGCTTTTCACTATAGGCGTTCTGCTTGCAGGCTTCGGTCTGTTCCTCCATGTCGGGCTCCAAACGCAGGATGACAAAATAGCCATAGCCGGTCTTGTCGCTCATAGCGACCTCGCCCACCTTCATCTTCTGGAGGGTCTCCCGGAAGCCCTCGGTGAGGCTGGAAGTGGCATCGAAGGAGTATTCCTTGGTGTTTCCGTCGGGGTTGTTGGCCTGAAGCTCCTGGAAACGGGTGAGCAGCTCGTCACCGGAGAGCTTGCTCAGTTCGTCATAGTAGCCCTGGCAGGTCTCCTTGGCGGCCTTGACGGCTTCCTCGTCGGCATCGGTCTCGGTCTGGCAGAGGATATAGCGGCAATTAAAAATCCCCTGTTCCTCAATATAATCTTGAACATCCTTGTTCGTCAGAGCGAACTCGCCGTTTTCGCCGTAGAGCTTTTCGCCGAAGGCGCTGTAATACAGATAGTCAGCGTTGGCGTGCTCGATGGCGTTGGTGGTGGCGCAGTTGAAGAGCAGATAGTTGGGGTCCTGGCCGCTGGCGTACTCTTCCAAGGTCTTTTTGTCCTCGTCGGTCAGCGTAACGCCGTTGTTTTTGGCCTCTAAAGTCATGGCACAGTAGGTGGTAACAGCCTGATCTGCCATGCTTTGCAGGGACTGCGCCATGGTGTTGCCTGCTTCGTCTGCCTCATTCAGGTTCATCGTCTGGCCATAGTAGCTGTAATAGGCGCTCATCTGGCTGAAATAGTAGCCCAGCCAGTAGAAATAATACTCGGCGGAGATATCAGCGCCGTTCACGGTCATCAAAATGGTGTCGGCGGAAATCGCACCGTCGGTCAGGTAGCGCACCACGTCGTCATAAGCCTCCTGGGGCACCTCGGCGAGGGACTCGGCCACAGAGCTGGCGCTGCCGTCGGCGGGGTCGGTGCTGGTGTCACCGGTTTTGCTGCTGTTGCAGCCAGTGAAGAGAGAAAGCGCCATGGCAAGACACAAAATCAATGCGATGATACGTTTTTTCATAAAAATCCTCCTTACCGGAAAGGCTCCGGCGTTGGTTCGAAGTGAAAGAAACAGGGGGCAGAGCCGCCACTCGGAGAGGCTCCGGGTACTATCGTATCACTTTTACAGGAAAATGCAAGGTGAAATCACAGGGAATTGTGGGAATCAGCAGAGAAACCCTTCAATTTCTGACTTTTTGGCGCTGACGCTGCCCTGAACAAAGTTCGGCTTACCGCCGCCCCGACCATTCAGGGCTTGGTTCAGCTCCTTGGTGAAGGTGCGGAGATCTCCGCCCTGTTCCCCGATGGCGTATTGATACCCCTGCTCGTCGTCTCCGGCGAAGACGGCGCAGCGTCCGCCGCACTGTTCCAGAACGGCTACGGCCAGCTTCCGCACGCTGTCGGCGCTCATGGCGTTTTCAAAGAGAAGGACATCGCCCACGCCAGCCAGTTCAGCGGCACGGCGCTGGAAGGCTTCGTTTTCCAGCCCCACCAGACGGAAGGTGTTTTTCTCGTTCTCCTTCTTGAGGCGGAGGACAGAGGCGGCGGTTTTCAGGGGCTTTGCGGAGAGTGCCACGGAAACCTGGTGGTTTTGCTCCAAAATGGCGGTGACGTACTCCAACGCCCGGCGGCCAGAGAGCATTTCGATTCTCACGCCGCCCTTTGCCTTCTGGATGGACAGCAGCTTGATGAGGCCGATTTCACCGGTGGCCGCCACATGGGTGCCGCAGCAGGCGCAGACATCCACGCCGGGGAACGTCACCACCCGAACGGAGCCGGGAAGCTCCTTTTTGCTGCGGTATGCCACCGTTTTGGCGGCCTCGTGGTCATAAACGGTGATATTCACGGGGAGATTCGCCCAGAGAATGGCGTTGGCCTCCCGCTCGAACTCGGCCAGCTCCTCAAAGGGGAATTCCCCGTCAAAGTCAATGGTCACGGTTTCCTTGCCCATATGAAAGCCGATGTTGTTGAAGCCATACTTGCGATGAATCACGCCGGTGACGATGTGCTCGCCGGAATGGTTCTGCATGTGGTCAAAGCGGCGCTGCCAATCCAGGGTTCCGGTGACGGTCTCGCCCACGGGAAGGGGGCCGTCCGTGATGTGGATGACCTCGCCGTTCTTTTGCCGGGTGTCGAGAACGGAAACGCCCCCCAAAACGCCAGCATCTCCGGGCTGTCCGCCGCCTTCGGGGTAGAAAGCGGTCTGATTGAGGGTAATTTCATAGGTCTTTTTTTTGCCTGGTTCACAGCCTGTCACGGTGGCGGTGAACTCTTTACAGTAGGCGTTGGTATCATAAATCCGTTGGGTCATGGGATTTCCTCTCTCTCAGCGTGATAAAACGAGCTTGCACAGTGGCCTCAGTATACCACAAAAACGGAAAAAGGGGAACCGAAAACGAAAAAGATAGTAACAAAATGAGAAGAACTGTTTCTTTTTTCACCGTCAAAAGATGACAAACCGGTAACATTTTGAAAAAGAGTGAGAAAAACATATAAATTACAAGTAAAAACTTGACAAAACAGGAATGGTTTATTATAATAAACGGTAACAAAACGTTAATCCGATTTTTTAATCTATTCCTACAGGAGATGACGGACATGAAAGAAGCATGGAAAAAACTTTCCGGTCGTGTGTTGGCGCTGGTTTTGGCCGCTGCTATGACCACTGGTGCCGCAGATGCCGGATTTACCGTTCTTGCTGACGAAATCACCCCTGAAATTGTCGGAGAAGAGTGGGTAGAGCAAAGCTCCGAAGAGGCAGCGCCCATCGAGGAAATCGAGGGTTGGGAAGAGCCCGAGCTGCCGGAAGAGGAAGTCCAGGAGCCGGTGGAAGAAGAGCCGGAAGAAGTCATCCAGGAGGAAATCCCCGAGGAGCCCACTCAGGAAGAAACCATTCCCGAAGAGGAACCCGAGGAGGAAGCAGTAGAAGCTCCCGAGGAACCCGAAGTCTCTGAGGAGATGGAAGAGCCCGAGGAGACCGAAGAAGCCGAGGCAGAAGAGCCGGAAGACGAGACCGAAGAAGCCGAAGCATCCGAGGAGGCTGAGGAATCCGAAGCGTCTGCTGAAGAATCTGCCGAAGAATCCGCTGAGGCCGCCGAGGAAAGCGCCCAGGAGGAAGAAGCGCTTCCCCAAGAAAAGCACGTCATCACCGGTTTTGTGATTCCTGAAAACGGCAATCAGATTCAGGCCAGCGCCACGGATCGTCCTTCCCTGGAGCAGCTGACCTCCCTCATGTCCGATACCATCACCGTCTACCTCGATCAGGAGGAAACCAAAACGGAAATTTCCGTCGCCTGGTATTGCGTGGGCGGCGAGTATGAAGAAGGAACACAGTATTATTATCAGTTCAGCCCCAAGTGGGACACCAAGCGCTATGAGCTGAGTGACAGCCTGGATGTGGAGTTGGATGCTCCTGATTACGGCGTTTTCTTTGGCGAAGAGACCGGCATCACCACCTTGAGCGTCACCCACTCCGCAAACGAAACCAAAACCTACCGTTACCTGGTGGAGAATATGGGGCTGAAATGCGCCGCCGCCCTGGGTATCATGGCCAATATTCAGTCCGAGTCTGGTTATAACCCCAATGCGGTGAACCCCGGTTCCACCAGCTTCCACGGTATCTGCCAGTGGGGATTGGGCGGCGCAAGCGGCAACCGCTGGAGCAAGCTGAAATCCTGGTGCAGCAGCCACGGCTACAGCTACAGCTCCCTGAATGGTCAGCTCCGGTACATGAGATATGAGCTGGAAAACTACAGCGGTTATCGCTATTCCACCTTGAAAAACGTCAGCAATACCGCAAGCGGCGCAGCTTCCGCCGCCCGTACCTTTGCCCAGTACTTTGAGGGCTGCTCCTCCATTTACTTCGCCAGCCGCCAGAGACTGGCAAAGACCACCTACTGGAAGGAATATAGCGGTTTGGCTAGCGCCAAGCTCCAGGTGCTCAATTCCAAGAACATCGTTTATAACGGAAAAAAGCAGGAACCCGAGGTCAAAGTGACCAAGGGCGGCAAAACCCTCAAGCAAGGCAAGGATTATAAGGTTTCCTATTCCGACAACGTGAAGCCCGGCGAAGCAAAGGTTCTCATTACCGGTATAGGCGGCTATTGCGGTACCCTGATGGGCAACTTTACGATTCAGGTCGAGGTTCCCAAGCTGGTCAAGGCCGATTGCACCTCCTCCGGCGTTCGGGTGAAATGGAACGCTGTGCCAGGCGCTGTGAAATATCGCCTGTATCGCAAGTCCGGCAGCAGCTGGAAAAAGGTCACGGATACCTCCAACCTCTCCGCAACGGATCCCAACGCTGTCAGCGGAAAAACAAACGTCTATACGGTTTGCTGCATCAGCACCGATGGCGATGAGGTCAGCCAGTACGATGGAGAGGGCATCAGCGTCAAATACCTCGCTCCTCCCACCCTGAAGCTTTACGGCAGAAACAAGGGAATGAGAGTTCAGTGGGAACCGGTGAACGGTGCATCCTCTTACCGCATTTACCGCCAGAACGATGACGAGAGCTGGACAGCGGTGAAAACCACCTCTTCCACCAAATGGACCGATACCAGTGCCGTTGTGAACAAGACCTATTCCTACAAGGCCGTTTCCATCACCGAGGAAGATGCCCTCAGCTGTGAAAGCAGCGCTGTCAGCATGAAGTATCTGCCCACGCCCGTTCTGAAATCTGCTGTGGGCGTGAAAAATGGCGTGACCATCAGCTGGGACAAAGTACCCGGCGCTGAAAAGTACCGTGTCTACTGTATGCAGAAGGACGGCAGCTGGAAGAAGCTCGCCGATACCACCTCCACCAGCTACAAGGACAAGAAAGCCAAGTCCGGCAAGACCTATACTTACACCGTCTGCTGCATTTCCAAGAGCGGCAAGAGCCTCCAGAGCGGCTATGACACCGAGGGTGTCAGCGCACAGACCAAAGATTAAAGCATCCATATCATGATAAAAGACTGGAAGAGAGCCTTCTCCTCCAGTCTTTTTTGTTCCCATGATTCACAGTGATTCAGAACCCGCTTTTTCCTCGGTATACCGGGTGACAAACTCACAAAAGGCTTTGACGGTGGGAGACAGATAATGCCCTTTCAGTGT
>JAKSQD010000059.1 GCA_024404315.1 Oscillospiraceae bacterium | reverse complement strand
CAGCATATGGACGATTAGCTCAGTTGGCTAGAGCATCCGCTTGACGTGCGGAAGGCCATAGGTTCGAGTCCTATATCGTCCACCAACCTTTCATAGCGGGATTGTGTAAGGGTAGCACAGCAGACTCTGACTCTGTATGTGAGGGTTCGAATCCTTCTCCCGCTGCCAAAGCTCTCTGGAAGAAATTCTGGAGAGCTTTTTCTTTTGCCTGTTTATCTGAAAGGGCTGATTCTAAATAAAGGTGCCGCCTCATGGGAAGCGACACCTTTTGTTTTTTGGTATGGATGGTTCCAATCAGGAATTGACGTTGGTGGTGTGGAACACCTTGAGGTTGCCGGTTTTTCCGCTTCTGCGATCCAGTTCCTCGGCGACAGCCTCCATGGGAATCTCCTTAGCCACCATCATGACCATGAGGTGATAGAACAGGTCAGCCGTCTCCGCCGCAAGAGCAACTTTATCACCGGCTTTGCCAGCGATGAGGAGCAGGCTACAAGCCTCCCCCACCTTCTTCAGGATCTTATCCAGACCCTTTTCGAAGAGATAAGCGGTGTAGGATTGCCCGTCCTTGACATCTCGGCGGTTGGCAACGACATCAAACAGCTGGTCAATCTCCTGCCCCTCTGTAGCGCAGCGGACATTCAGTTCCCGCATCACGTCATCCAGCGCAACGTCCAGATGACAAAGAAGGACGGTAACATGGTAGAGAACGTCGTTGATTTCCCCCACCGTCTCCCCCATATCGTTGTTTTTGGCGGCAATGACCGTTTCAAACGTCTCTTCGCCGCATTTTTTCAAAATTTTATCCAGTCCGGCGTTATACAGGTAATTGGTATAGGATTTTCCGCCGGCGGGGTTGCGCTTGCGATCCAGCGCCACGTCAAATTGCTCCTGAATGGCGGTCTGTGCGTGCATCATTTCTGTCCCTCCTCCCAAATATCGTTGAAGAAGCAGCTGCGTTTTCCGGTGTGGCAGGTGGGGCCGACGGGGTCGCAGATGTAGAGCAGGGTGTCGGTGTCACAGTCGGTTATCATCTTTTTCACATAGAGAAAATGGCCGCTGCTCTCCCCCTTGTTCCACAGCTGGTTGCGGCTGCGGCTCCAAAACCAGGCGGTGTGTGTCTCCAGGGTTTTGAGATAGGCTTCCTCATTGGTGAAGCCCAGCATGAGAATATCTTTGGTTTCCCGATCCTGAATGATAACGGGAATCAGGTCGGATTTTTGAAACAGGTCTTTGGAACGAATCATGATTATCTTCCTTACTGTCTGCATGTTTCACCCCTCCCTATGCTCCTTTGATGGCAGTTTTCTCAAAGAAAACACGCCAAAAGGAACCGGAGGGGTGATAATCAACGGTTATCTCACGGGAATTTCCTGTTTTTTCAGGTATTCCTTCACTTCGGGAACCGTCAGCTCACCAAAGTGGAACAGGGAGGCGGCCAGCGCTGCGTCTGCGTCGGCCTGTTCAAAGACCTCAGCAAAATGCTCCAGGCTGCCGCATCCACCGGAGGCGATGACGGGAATGTTCACGGCATCGGTGATGGCACGGGTCATTTCGATATCAAAGCCCTGTTTGGTTCCGTCGGCATCCATGCTGGTCAGCAGGATTTCGCCTGCGCCCAGCTCCTCGCCCAGCTTCGCCCACTCCACAGCGTCCTTGCCAGTGGGAATGCGTCCGCCAGCTACCACCACTTCATAAGTACCATCGTCACGGTGGCGGGCATCAATGGCCAGCACCACGCACTGGCTTCCAAACCGTTCGGCTGCACGCTTGATGAGGGACGGGTCTTTGACCGCCGCAGAGTTGACGCTGATTTTGTCAGCGCCCGCACGCAAAAGCTGCTGGAAGTCGTCCAGGGTGCGGATACCGCCGCCCACGGTGACGGGAACATACACCTGTTCCACGGTGCGGCGCACCACGTCAGCAACAGTTTTTCGTGCCTCGTGGGTTGCGGTGATATCCAAAAAGACGATTTCATCAGCGCCCTGTTTGGAATAATAGGAAGCCAGCTCCACGGGGTCGCCCGCATCACGGATATTGACGAAATTCACGCCTTTGACCACTCGGCCATCCCGAACATCCAGGCAGGGAATGATTCTTTTTGCTAACATTCTCTTTTCCTCCTGTCAAGGATTGGTCTGGTCGCCACCGCAGCGGACAGCCTGGGGCAGGTCGATGGTGCCAGCATAATAGGCTTTGCCGATGATTGCACCGTAAAGGCCCATTTGAGCCAGATTTTCAATGTCCTGATTGCAGGAAACGCCGCCGGAGGCCACAATCTGACAGGAAACCGCATTCCGCAGGTTTTCAAGGCTCTGATAGCTGGGGCCGGAAAGCATACCGTCGGTGTCGATGTCGGTAAAAATCAGGGTTTTCACCCCCAGCGCTTCCATCTTCTTGGCAAAGTCGATGTAATGAATGCCGCTGCCTGACTCCCAGCCGGAGGTCTTGACCTCGCCGTTTTTGGCATCCACGCCCACGGCAATCCGGTCGCCGTAAGCTTTGACGGCTTCTGCCACAAACTCAGGGTCAGTGACGGCGGCGGAGCCAATGACGAAGCGCCAGACCCCCATCTCATCCACCGCTTTGAGATCGTCCATGCAGCGGATACCACCGCCCATCTCAATCTTCATGCCGGATTCGGCGATAACACGCTTGACGATTTCGCCATTGACACGCTTTCCGCTTCTGGCACCGTCCAAATCCACCATATGAATGACCGTAGCGCCCGCCTGAGCAAATTCCTTTGCGACAGCGACGGGATCCTCTGCCACCTGATGCACGGTATCAAAATCGCCCTTATGGAGGCGGACAACCTTCTGATCCTTCAAATCAATTGCGGGTTCGATAATCATTTGTTCAGTCCTCCAAAATTACGCAGCATCTGCAAGCCGATGTCGCCGGATTTTTCGGGGTGGAACTGGGTTCCAAAGACGTTGCCCTTCTGGACGGCGGCGGTAATGGTGGTTCCATAATCGGTGGTTGCAATGACAGTGGAAGGGTCGGTGGGCAGTCCACGGAAGGAGTGGACAAAATAAACGTAGCAATCCTCGTCCAAGCCAGCGAACAGCGGGGAGGGATTGGGGAATTTCAGGCTGTTCCAGCCGATGTGAGGGAGTTTATACTTGGTTTGGATATATTCCACGGTTCCGGGAACCAGCCCCAGGCCGTTGGCCTCTCGTACCTCATAGCCTTTTTCAAACAGCAGCTGCATTCCCAGGCAAATGCCCAGCATGGGCTTTTTCTCGCTCTGGCAGCGAATCTCATTCATCAGACCCGTGCGCTCCAGCTTGGCCGCTGCATCGGGGAAAGCGCCGACACCGGGCAAGATAATGGCATCCGCCCGTTCCAGCTCCTTGGCATCGGCGGTCACTTTGGTCTGAAAACCCAAGTACTTCATACCGTTGTTGACGCTCATCAGATTGCCAACATCATAATCAATGACTGCAATGTAACCCATACTCACTCCTCCTCAAAACGGACTCGAATGGAATTGGCGTGAGCGGTCAGGTGCTCGGTCTCAGCGAAGCACTCCACTTCCTCGTGGAGCTTTTCCAGAGAAGTGCGGTCAAACTCCAGCACAGACATGGTTTTCAAAAAGCTGTCCACGGAAAGCGGAGAGAAGAAACGAGCCGTGCCGCTGGTGGGCAAAACGTGGTCAGGGCCTGCCAGATAATCGCCGAGGGGTTCGGGGGCATAGTTGCCCAGGAAGACAGCGCCTGCGTTCTTGATGTGTTTGAGCACCTCACGGGGATGGGCGGTACAGATTTCCAGATGCTCCGGGGCTTCGATGTTGGCAAGCTCTGCGGCACGCTCCATGGTGTCGCAGACAATGGCTGCGCCGAAGTTGCGGAAGCTCTCTTCCATAATCTCGCTGCGGGTCAGATAGCCCATCTGACGAACCAGCTCCTTGTCCACGGCCTGCGCCAGCTCCATGGAGGTGGTGATAAGGATTGCAGAGGCCATGCGGTCATGCTCCGCCTGACTCATGAGGTCAGCGGCGACGTACTTGGGATTGGCGGTCTCATCGGCCAGAACCAACACCTCACTGGGGCCGGCTACCATGTCGATATCCAGCGTGCCATAGGCCATCCGCTTGGCGGCGGCAACATAGGCGTTACCGGGGCCTACCAGCTTATCCACCTTGGGGATGAACCCAGCGCCATAGGTCAGAGCGGCCACAGCCTGCGTACCTCCCACGCCAATGACTCGATCCACACCGGCGATTTTTGCGGCGGCGAGAACCGCCTGATTCAGGTTTTCGGTGGGAGGCGTCACCATGACAATCTCCTCGACCCCGGCAACCTTGGCGGGAACGGCATTCATGAGGACGGAGGAGGGATAAGCGGCCGTTCCGCCGGGAACATAAACACCAACACGAGTCAGGCCACGGACAATGCGGCCAACCTTGCCGCCGTCGGGGCTGACCCACTCGGCGGTTTTGGTAAGCAGGTGCTCGTTATAATCCCGGATATTGGCGGCGGCGTGCTCCATGGCACATATCAGCTTTGGGTCACAAGCATCATAGGCGGCCTGAAGCTCCTCGGCGGTAAATTCACGGGGCTCGGCCTTGTCGAACCGGAGGGAGTACTCTTTCACGGCCTCATAGCCACGGACACGGACATCTTCCATGACGGCGGCGGCGGTTTTGACAATGTTCTCATTGGCGGCGGCGGCACGGGTACGCAGGCTGTCGATGAGCCGCATTTCTGCCACGCCGTCGGCTTTTACGATTGGAATCATATCGTTTCACTCTCCTGTTGGGGTCAGTCGCCCCCAAACCCTCGCCAAAGAGCGGTGCGAAACAGCGTTCCTTTTGGATTTCCTGTGAGGCTGATTCTGTTTCAGGGGCGGGGGTGTTGTTGTTTGATAAAAAAGCGGAGGCGGAAACGGGATGGATTTACCTCCGCTTTTGAGATTGGTTTAAGAACGAGACAGCTCTTTCTCACACTTGGAGATAAAGTCCAGAATCTCGTTTTTATAGAGCTTCATGCTTGCGGTATTGACAATGAGGCGGGCGGAAACCTCAGCGACGGTCTCAATGGGAACCAGGCCGTTTGCTTTCAGGGTAGCGCCGGTTTCTACGATATCCACAATGCCGTCTGCCAGGTTCAGAATGGGAGCCAGCTCCACGCTGCCCTCAATCTTGATGATATCCACGTCCATGCCCTTGGCGGCAAAGAACGCCTTGGTCACGTTGGGGTATTTGGAAGCAATGGTGCGGTACTTATATGTACCGTAGAAGTCAGCGCCTTCCTTGACGGCCAGCGCAAAGCGGCACTTGCCAAAGCCCAGATCCATGACCTCGTAGAAGGAACCACCCTTTTCCAGAATGGTATCTTTGCCCACAATGCCCAGGTCACAAGCACCGTGCTCCACATAGGTGATAACGTCCGGGGCTTTGGAGAGCACAGCGTCCAACGGATAATTGGGGATGGAGTGAATCAGACGGCGGCCAGGATTGCGGATGGGAGCGCAGTCCATACCAGCTTTTTCAAAGAGCTGGACCGACTTATCCTGCAAACGACCCTTGGTCAGGGCAATTCTCAGACGGTTGTTCATGCTTTCACCTCCCGCTGACCTTCTTCATCCAGAACGATGACCGTTTGAATTCCCTTTTCACGAGCCAGATTCAGGGTACTTTCCAGACGAGCGCAGGGAGAAAGCTCACTGCTGCCATAGGGCATCTCGTCAATCAGCTCTAAAGCACGACCCAAATAGGCCGGCTCATAGTGAATAACCGTTTCCACGGGGCGTTTTTCTCGCTCGGGCATACAGGAAGCCACAGCATCCACGTCCACGGCAAAGCCGATGGCCTCAGCGGGGCGGCCAAAAGCGGCGCACAGATTGTCATAGCGGCCACCGGACAACACGGCATCTCCTGCGCCCTCCACATAGCCACGGAAAATCACGCCGGTGTAATAGTCCAGCTGATGAACCATGCCGAGGTCAAAGCGGACATACTTGCCATAACCGGCTGCGTTCAAAATGCTGTACAGCTCACGGAGGTACTCAACGGAAGCGTCAGGACGACCCATCAGCTCTTCCGCCTCGTCCAGCACTTCAGCGCCGCCGAAGAGATAAGCAAGACGCTTGACGGCGTGGCAGCCGGGTTGATCGACCCACTGCGCCAGAAAATCATTTAGAGCGGCAAAGTTTTTGCCTTCGATGAGGGAACGAATGGTCTCAACGGCATCCCGCTCCAGCGTCAGACCCTCCATAAAGGAAGAGAAAATACCAGCGTGACCAATTTCCACATGAAAGCGCTCCAGACCGCAGGAACGGATGGCATCCACGGCGGCGACAATCATTTCCAAGTCGGCTTTGCGTCCAGAGGCACCAATCAGCTCCACGCCACACTGGGGAATTTCGCCGTTCTGTCCCTTGTGGCCAGAGCTGGAACGGTAAACATTCTGCTTATAATAGAAACGGCGGGGCAGAATCATATCCTTGAGCTTGGTGGCGGCCACACGAGCAATGGGGGTGGTTCCATCGGGACGGAGCGCCAGCAGCTTGCCGCTTTTATCCACCAGCTTGAGCATATTTTCTTGGGGAATGGAGTTGCCTGCCAGCGTGAAAACGTCGTAGAACTCCACATCGGGGGTGATAATTTCGGAATAGCCTCTCCGGTCAAATAAGGTGGTGAGCCGGGTCTGAACCTGGCGGCGTTCCTCGCATTCACCAAAGAGGCGGTCACGAGTGCCCTCTGGGGTGTTGGGAATGTACTTCATAGATTTGATTTCTCCTGTCATAGCGGCCAGAAAGGACTTTCAGGCCGCATATTTGAAGCTCTTCTGGCGGCTGGTACGGTGTCAGAAGAGCTATTGCTTTAATTCGCTAATACAGTAACACATCCAGCCCCACCTGTCAATGGTGGAACTGGATGATAATACTATCACACTTGAAGGCAAAACGCAAGAATTTGTATAGGATTTAGAGCGTCTAGTCAAACTCGGTTTCCCAAGCTTCGGCGTATTTGGCTCGCAGGCACATTTTCAGTTGCTCCAGGGAGCACTTATGGGAATGCAGCGTGGGCAGAGCATCCAGGGAGAACCATCCGCTGCCCAGCGTCTCAATGTTTTCCTGAAAGGAGCCGCTTTTCACCTCACAGAGGAAGAGGAAGCGCTGCACAGAAAAAAACTGATAGGGTTCGTTGTGGATACGCTGGTCATGGACGGCAACCAACCGCTTGACCTCGACGTTCAAACCGGCCTCCTCCCACGCTTCTTTGACGGTATTCTGGGCGGGGGGCAAATCGTGCTCGCACCAGCCGCCGGGAGGTGCCCAGCGGTGATCCAGCTCCTCAATGAGCAGAACCTCGTCTTTTTCGTTGAAAATAATGGCACGGCTGTCAATTTTGGGGGTTTGGTAGATGGTTTCCTTTGTGAAGAGTCCCTTGATGGTCTCAAAGTCATCATCGCTGATGGTTGCGGACATCTCAGCGGAAATTTCCAGCAAGCGGTCAAAGCGCTCCTTGTCAAAACGGTCTTTGGTATAAAAACGGCCACTGGTGCTGATGGCCTGTAGCTCTTTTGCCCAGGTGAAAAGTTTTGTGGTCACTTGGTTCATAAAGAATGCTCCTTTTTTCTGAAATAAGCTCTAAAAGAAGGTGATTTGAGAGGTTTCGGGCAGGCCAGCGAAAGCGCCCATATAGCGCAGAGATTCCAAGTGAGCGGCGGAAAGCTTGTTGCAGCAGGCAGCGACCTCCTCCACGGAGACAAACGGCTTTCCGTTTCGTTCCTTGAGCGCCTCAACCGTGGCAATGGCGGCAGCTTCGCCCAGACCCGGAATGGAGGTGAAGGGCGGAATCAGGGCGTTGTTTTCCCGATCCACGCCAAAACGAGTGGCCTGCATTTTTAAGAGGTCCATTTTCGCAAACGTATACCCACGGATATACATTTCATAGCACACCTCCAGCGTGGTATACATTTTTTCTTCCACGTCGGTGGTTTTTTCCTTTTCCTTAATCTCCTTCATCTTCTTTTTGGCTTCTTCCAAGCCCAGGCACATGCAGGTAGCGTCCACCGCTTTGGCTCGGATGGAAAAATAAGTGGCGTAGAAGGCCAAGGGGTCATGCACCTTAAAATAAGCAATGCGGAAGGCCATCATAACATAGGCCACAGCGTGCGCCTTGGGGAAGAGGTATTTAATCTTCCGACAGGACTCAATGTACCACTCTGGGATGTTATGGGAGCGCATTTCGTCCTCAATGCCATCCGGCCACGGCTTGCCCTTGTGAATCACGCCCTTTCGTACCGCCTCCATGAACTTGAAGCTTCTCAGCTCGTCGCAGCCCATGGCGATGAGGTAGAGCATGATATCGTCACGGCATCCGATGGCCTCTTCAACGGTGGCGGTTTTGCTGAGAATCAAATCTTTGGCGTTGCCCAGCCACACGTCAGTACCATGGGAGAAACCGGACAGGCGCAGCAGGGTATTGAAATTTTTGGGCTGTGTGTCAATCAACATCTGACGGGTAAAGGGTGTACCAAACTCCGGGATAGCCACAGCACCAGTGGGACCAAGAACCTCATCGTTCTCAAAGCCCAGCTCCTTGGAGGAGCAGAAAAGGGACATGGTTTTCTTATCGTCCAGCGGAATGGTGTGGGGATCCACGCCGGTCAAATCCTGAAGCATACGAATCATGGTGGGGTCATCGTGTCCCAACATATCCAGCTTCAGGAGGTTGGATTCCATGGAGTGATATTCAAAGTGGGTGGTGATGATATCCGAGGTTGGGTCGTCGGCGGGATGCTGCACCGGGCAGAAATCATAGATTTCCTTGTCGCCGGGAATGACAACCATGCCGCCGGGGTGCTGACCTGTGGTGCGCTTGACGTTGGTACAGCCCACGGCCAAACGGCCTTCTTCCGCATGGGAGACGGTTCTTCCCCGTTGATCTAAGTATTTTAAGACATAGCCATAAGCGGTCTTTTCCGCCACTGTACCCACCGTTCCCGCCTTGAACACATGCCCTTCACCGAACAGCTCAAAGGTGTAGCGGTGCGCTTTGGATTGGTATTCACCGGAGAAGTTCAGGTCGATATCAGGAACCTTTGTACCGCCGTAGCCGAGAAAGGTTTCAAAGGGAATATTAAATCCATCCTTGGCCAGTTTTGCACCGCAGACGGGGCAAACAGCATCGGGCAGGTCAGCGCCGCAGCCGTATTGCTTTTGATCCACGTCAAAATCAGAATACTGACACTCTGGGCAGCGATAATGGGGCGGCAGACTGTTGACCTCTGTGATACCAGAGAGGAAGGCGACAATGGAGGAGCCAACGGAGCCTCGGGAACCAACCAGATAACCATGCTCCAGGGAGTTTTGCACCAACTTCTGGGCAGACATATAAATGACGTCATATTTTCTGGAAATAATGCCCGGAAGTTCCAGGTCAATACGGTCTTGCACAATCTTGGGCAGGTCTTTTCCATACAGCCTGTGGGCCTTGTCGTAAACCAGAAACTCCAGTTCCTTATCAGAGTCTTTCAGCTTTGGCGCAAACAGACCCTTGGGCAGCGGCCCAATCCGGTCACACATTTTGGCGATACGGTTGGGGTCGTCCACAACCACCTTCTTACAGTCTGCTTCCCCTAGATAGGAGAACTCCTCCAGCATTTCGTCCGTGGTTTTGAAGTAAATGGGCAGTTCCTCATCCGCACTGTCAAATCCGTTGGAGGCTAGAAGGATGTGGCGGAATGGCTCTTGCTCGGGGTCGAGGAAGTGAACGTCACCGGTAGCGCAACAGGGTTTCCCCAGCTCCTTGGCCAACTTCAAAACCGTGCGGTTGAAGTTGCGGAGGTCTTCCTCATTTTCCGCAATGCCTTTTTCTATCATAAAGCGGTTGTTACAAATGGGCTGGATTTCCAAAAAGTCATACCAACTGGCAATTCGTTTCAGCTCTGCCCATTCCTTGTGGGCAATGATTGCTTGGAACAGCTCGCCCGCTTCACAGGCGGAGCCAATGATAAGCCCTTCCCGATTCTCGTTGATGAGGCTCTTGGGCATGATGGGGCGGCGTTTGAAGTGTTCCAGATGCGCCAGAGAAATTAACTTATAGAGGTTTCGCAGACCAGATTGGTTCTTTGCCAGCACGATGATGTGCATGGCACGCTGTCGGCTCTTGCCGCCCTGCCGCATGGCGAGCATCTTTTGGTTGATATCTGCCAGGCGCTCCACGCCTTTGTCCCGGAGCATCTGGAAGAAGGGCGGCAGCATATAGCCCACCATAGCGGCATCGTCACAGGCACGATGGTGGTGGAAATCTTTCAAGCCCAAACGATTGGTGACGGTATCCAGCTTGTGGTTGGTCAGGTTGGGCAGCAGATAACGAGCCAGCGTCATGGTGTCAATGGAGGCGTTATGGAAGGGGCGTCCCATCCGCTCGCAGGCGGCGGCCATAAAGCCCATATCAAACTGGGAATTGTGCGCAGCAAAGGGTCTGTCCCCCGCCCAATCCAAAAAGGCGTTGAGGGCTTCCTCCTGTCCGGGCGCTCCCGCTACCATCTCATCGGTGATGCTGGTCAATTCGGTGGTTTTGGGGGAAAGTCGAACCCCGGGGTTCACAAAGGTATTGTAATGCTCAATGATTTCACCATTTTTGATGAGAACAGCACCTATTTCGATGATTTTATCCTTTTGGTTGTCCAAGCCGGTGGTTTCCAGGTCAAAGCAGACCATTTCATCCTCAAATCCAGCATCGGTCTCTCCGAGCACCACCACGCTGGAGTCCACATCGTTGATGTAATATCCCTCTGTACCATAAATGACCTTGATTTTATCTCCGGCGGCATTACAGGCATCGGGAAAAGCCTGTGCCACACCGTGGTCAGTGATGGCGATAGCCTTATGTCCCCATTTGATGGCTCGTTTCACTGCGTCTTTGACCTCGGTCAGTGCATCCATGGTAGAAAAGCGGGTATGCAGATGCAGCTCCACCCGTTTCTCGGGAGCGGTATCCTTGCGCTCGGCGGGCGGCTCTGCTTTGCCAATGGCATAAGGAGTCAGCTCTGTTTCATTGTTAAAGCGGTTGAGGCTCAATTTGCCCTCTACGGTGACATAGCTTCCCTTTTTGAGCTGCTTCATCACCGGTTCCGCCTCTTTGTTCTCCATAAATTTGGAAACCGTGACGGAATTGGTGTTATCCGTGATGTCAAAGCTGACCACCCAAGCATTTCGCTTTTTCAGCTCTCGGCTGTTATCAGCAAAGATGCGTCCCGTGACGCAGACTGTCCCCAAATCTAGGTTCAGATCACTCATGGGAATGGAATGCCCCCGAATTCGTTTGCCGAAAATCATGTTGGAATCCCCTTCGGCGGGGATTACACCGTTTGAAGATGTCCGTTTTTGCGGCTGAGAAGCAGGAGGAGCCGAAAAAGCCTCTTTCCGCTTTTTGGCTCGCATCTCTTCCGCCTGCGCAATGATATCCTGCGGCGTTTCCGTGGGCGCAGAAATCGGAGCGGGCGGAACAGCTTCCGTCTGAGGCGCAGAAACCACCTGAACCATCGGCTCATGAGCGGAACGCTCTCCATCCGCCAACCGAATTTGGACATGATTGAGGGCGTAGGAGCGGCAAATGACTCGTTCCAGTCCGGCATTCTTTTCCATCATCTGTGGAGTTTGGAAGGAAATTTCCAGCTCCAATGTTCGCAAGGTTGGATGCAGCACAGCATGGTGAACCTTGCACTCCCGTGCTGCCCGGTATAGCTCTCCCTGCACCCGACACCGTGGAAGCATCTTGAGCAGCGCAACCGTCTGGATTTTGCTCATAAGCAGCTCCTTTCTTTAAAGTCTATCCATCAATCCATCAATAAACAGCAAGAAATCAAAACCAACGATGGTTTTTGATGTTGAAATACGCTTGAGGAAAAACAGCTTCAGCATTCGCATCTCAGAAAAAGGAAGGTGGTTGTTCTTGTCTTGACCACCTTCCTACTTCTTATTTCAAATACCTCAGCACGAATTACAGTGCTTCTTACAGTGCTTCAATTGCCCGGAAGAGCTCGTCTACCAGCTGATCCTCGGGGATTTGGTGCTTGATGATTTTGCCGTGGGAGAAGAGGAAGCCGATTCCCTTACCGCCGGCAATGCCCACGTCAGCGGCGCTCGCTTCGCCGGGTCCATTGACCACGCAGCCCATAACGGCCACGGTGATGGGCTTGTTCACGCTCTTGAGGCGCTCTTCCACCTCTCGGGCAATGGGAATGAGGTCGATGCAGGTGCGGCCACAGGTAGGGCAGGAAATCAGGTTGGGGCCATCCTGACGCAACCCGGCGCACTGGAGAATCTGCTTGGCGGCTACGATTTCTTCGGCAGGGTCAGCGGTCAGCGTGACACGGAGGGTGTCACCAATGCCCTGCGCCAGCAGGCCGCCAATGCCAATAGCGGACTTGATAACGCCCATGGTGGGAGTTCCGGCTTCCGTGACACCAAGATGCAGCGGATAATTGCTCTGCTCGTGCATCAGCTTGTAGGCGGCCATTGTCATGGGAACGTTGGAGGATTTCAGAGAGATACAGATATCATCAAAGTCAAACTTGTTCAGCAGCTTGATATGACCGAATGCGGATTCCACCAGCGCCTCGGGGCAGACCTTGCCATACTTGGCCAGCAGTTCTTTTTCCAGAGAGCCGCCATTGACACCGATGCGGATGGGGATATTCTTCTGGCGGCAAGCGTCCGCAACGGCTTTGACTCGATCCTCGCTGCCGATGTTGCCGGGATTGATGCGAACCTTATCGGCACCGGCGGCGATACATTCCAGCGCCAGCTTATAGTCAAAGTGAATATCAACGACCAGAGGAATCTCAATCTGCTCTTTGATTGCACCAATGGAGTGAGCAGAGGCTTTATCCGGAACGGCCACACGGATGATTTCACAGCCAGCGGCCTGGAGACGGCGAATCTGCTGGACGGTTGCTTCCACATCGTCGGTATGGGTGGAGCACATGGACTGGATGGCAACCGGAGCGCCACCGCCCACGGGAACATTCCCCACCATAATCTGTTTGGTCATAAAGTAATTCCTCCTTCTTGATGGGAACGGGAGTGGTTTCTTCCTGTTCCTGATTCAGGGAATAAAAGTTTCGTTTTTACTGAAACAAGCGGAAAACATCCTGCAAGGCGACAAACGCCATCAGCGCCAGCAGCAGGAGCATACCAGCGGCGTGGACGTACTGCTCGTACTTGGCAGGAATGGTTCTGCGGGTCAGCAGGTAGATGATGCCATTGAGCATCAGAAAAAACACTCGTCCGCCGTCCAATGCAGGGAAGGGCAGGAGATTCATGACGCTGAGGTTAATCGCAATGAAAGCGCCAAAGTAGAAAAGATTGATAACTGCGTCCCATGCGTTGGCGCTTTGCTCGCCCACCTCGCTCATGGTGTTGACGATACCGATGGGGCCGGAAAGGTCTTTGACGCTGGCTCCACCGCCGAGCAGCTCTTCCAGGCTCCACCAAACCATGCGGACGAAATCCACAGAGGAGTAGAAGCCATAACGGATGCGCTCAGGAATGCCCGTGACTTCTTTCAGACCAAAATCCAGGCCATAGCGAACCACGGTTTCTCCATTTTCGTCGGTGTACGGACGGGGCACTAAGGGAAGGTCGTTGAGTTTTAGCTTCTGTCCGTTGCGGCGGACGGTCAAGTCCACGGTGTCCTCTCGATTCAGAGAGAGCAAGGTAGTAAAATCACCGGAAAGGAGAACTGCTCGACCATTGACGGCCAGGATGGTATCCCCTTTCATCAGCATTTCCTCGCCCTGGCAGGGAAATCCCTCCGCAAAGCCGGTGATGGTGGTGTCCACATAGCACTGCATACCAGAATAAATCACCAGCAAGATGGCCAGACCAGTGAGGAAGTTAAAGGTGGAACCGGCAATCAGCACCAAAAACCGCTTCCATGCGTCGGCGTTGCCAAAGGCTCTTGGGTCGCTGCTGTCCTCGTCCTCTCCTTCCATGGCGCAGAAGCCGCCAATGGGCAGCAGGCGGAGAGAATACTGCGTCTCCTTGCCCTGCTTGTGCAGGAGCAGAGGCCCCATGCCGATGGAAAACTCATTGACTCGGATGCCGCAGAGCTTTGCCACGGAGAAGTGGCCGAATTCGTGAATTGCAATCAGGAAACCAAATAAAACAATAGCAAAAAGGATATAAAGCACAATAAGCCCCCTTTGGGGAGTGTGGAGGGAAAGGGTGGAGAAAAAGGCACACTTCCCGCTCGACGCTTCCCTTTCAAAAACGTGCCACGGTGTAGACCGCTTCTCTTGCGGCTCGGTCGGCATCCAGAATCTGTTCCAGCGTGTCGGCGGGGCCGTCGGGAACGGTATTCAGTGCGTGTTCTACGAGATCCGCAATCTCCAGGAACTTGATTTGATCCTTGAGGAACAGACCAACAGCGGCTTCATTGGCACCGTTCAGAACGGCACAGGCAACGCCGGGCTTGCGTGCGCTTTGGAGCGCCAGCTTCAGGCAGCGGAAGGTCTCCAAATCCGGGCGCTGGAAGGACAGCGGCGGGCAGGAGAACAAATCGAGGGGTTCCACCACGCTCTCCATACGAGCGGGATAGGTCAAGGCGTACTGGATGGGAAGGCGCATATCGGGAACGCCCAGCTGTGCCAGGATTGCGTTATCCCGGAACTCTACCAAAGAGTGAACGATGCTCTGACGATGGATGGCAATCTCCACCTGATCGGGCGTGACCTGATACAGACGCATGGCTTCGATAAACTCCAAGCCCTTGTTCATGAGGGTGGCGCAGTCGATGGTGATTTTGGCACCCATTTTCCAGGTGGGATGCTTGAGGGCATCGGCACGGGTATAATGTTTCAGCTCCTCCCGGCTCTTGCCGAAGAAGGGGCCGCCGGAGCAGGTCAAAATCAGCTTTTTGATTTCGCCGTGATCCTTGCTGCCCTGAATGCACTGGAAGAGAGCGGAATGCTCACTGTCCACGGGGATAATCTCGGCTCCGTACTCCTGAGCGGTTTTCATGACCAACTCACCGGCACAAACCAGGGTCTCCTTGTTGGCAAGAGCAATGCGCTTTTTCTGCTTGATGGCCTCCAAGGTGGGCTTGAGGCCAATGTTACCCACCACGGCTGTGATAACGGTATCAGCGGCGGGCAGGGTTGCCGCCTCAATCAGTCCGTCCATGCCGGAGGAAACACGGATATCCGTATCAGCCAGGCGAACCTTGATATCCGCCGCCGCCTGCTCGTCGTAACAGACCACCAGCTCAGGATGGAAGCGTCTTGCCTGCTCTTCCAGCAGTTCTACGCTGCTGTTGGCGGTCAGTGCTGCCACAGAGGCTCCAGAGGCGGCAATCACATCAAGAGACTGCCGCCCAATGGAACCTGTGGAGCCCAGTAAGGAAATTGTTCTCATACTGTCACCCATTTCTCAGGAATTATTGAAAAGTAAAGAAGGGAAGAAGTGCTACCATACTATAAGTAAAGGGAGCACAGAAAATGACACTGTCAAACCGGTCGAGGATGCCGCCATGACCGGGAATCAGGTTGCCGTAATCCTTGATGCCGGTTTCCCGCTTGATATAGGAGAAGCTCAGGTCGCCCAGCTGGGAAACTAGGCTGCCCAGCACACCATACAGCACCAGCACGGGCAGGTTGGGTGTATAACCAAAGATGGCCTGCATCAAAAGGCCATAAATCAGGCAGAAAACCGCACTGCCCGCAAAACCACCGGCACTACCCTCCACCGTCTTTTTGGGGGAGAGCTTGGGAGCCAGCTTATGCTTGCCGAAGGCCATACCAGCGAAGAGCGCAAAAGCGTCACTGGCAAAGGCAGAGAAGAAGGGAAGCATAATAAACACCTTGGCGTGCTCCAGGTCGTTGATGAGAACAAAGACAGAGAGCATCAGAGGAATGAGCAGAGCAGCAAAGACACTGGCACCCATCTGACCAAAATCGACCTTGTGGTCACTGCGCATGGCCATGCAGCACAGAGCAAAGAAATACACAAACAGGCAGGAGATGCCGGATGTGATATGGGCACCGAAATAATACCAGAAGGGAACCAAAGCAGCCAAAATCATGCTGATACCGATGACTCCCTTGTGAGCGACCTTGCCCGTACCTGCAAGCGCTTCATACACAGCGATGGCGCAGCAGGCGGCGAGGATAAACGGCAGACAGACCGGTGGAAAAAACATCAAAATGGCCACCATCACCGGAATGCCCACAACAGCTACAAGTACTCTAGTCAACATGTCAGACACCTCCGAAGCGGCGGGAACGCTTTTGATAGGATGCAATGGCCTCCAGCAAATCCTCCTTCGAGAAGTCCGGCCAGAGTACATCAGTAAAGTAGAATTCGGAATAAGCAGACTGCCAGAGCAGGAAGTTGGAAGTCCGCACTTCTCCGCTGGGGCGGATGATGAGGTCAGGATCAGGAACATCCTTGGAGAAGAGGTACTGAGAGAAGGAAGCTTCCGTCAAATCCTCTGGATTCACCAGACCGGCGGCACAATCGGCCTGCCATTTCTGCATTCCCTTGATGATTTCGTCTCGTCCGCCATAATTCAGACAGATATTGGCCTGGAAGCCGTCATACCGCTTGGAGATTTCCCGGGTGCTTTCGCACAGCTCCCGCAGCTCAGGAGAAAGACGGCTCAGGTCGCCGAAAAATTCCATTTTGATTTTATCCTTCTCCATCGTGTCGATGGCCTCAAAAAGATACTTTTTCAGCAGCTTCATGATGGCTCCGACTTCATCTTGGGAACGCTTCCAGTTCTCGGTAGAAAACGCATATACGGTCAGATATTCCACGCCGAGCTCTTTGCAGAAGGTTGCAATGGTACGAAAGGTTTCCGCTCCCACAGCGTGACCGGCCGTCCGAGGAAGTCCCCGTTTTTTCGCCCATCGGCCGTTGCCGTCCATAATGATTGCGATATGCCGGGGCAGATGGTTATAATCCACCTGAGCTGTCTCCGTTTTTTTGCTAAAAATTGCCATATCGTATTACTCCAAAACGGCAGAGAGGGAAAAACAATCTCTTCCAGCCTCTCCGCCGCAATTTTATTTGAGGGGGTGAAGAGCAAAACCTGACGAAACCCTTTTGGGGAGTGACATCACGCTTTGTCTACGCTTCCCATGCAATTACACGCTCATCAGTTCCTTTTCCTTGGCAGCGGTCAGGGAGTCAATCTCCTTGCAGCGCTTATCGGTCAGGTTCTGAAGGTCCTTTTCATAATCCTTTGCATCGTCTTCGGTGATTTCGGACTTCTTCTTCATGGCCTTAATCTTATCCATGGCATCACGGCGGATATTACGGACGGCGACCTTGCCATTTTCGCCATACTTGCGAGCCTGCTTGACCAGCTCCTTACGGCGCTCCTGTGTCAGCTGAGGGAAGCTCAGGCGGATGACACGACCGTCATTCTGGGGATTGATGCCCAGATCGGACAGGTTAATGGCCTTTTCGATGGCCTTGAGCAGAGTACGATCCCAGGGCTGAATGACCAACTGACGGGGGTCGGGAGAGGAAACGGAAGCCACCTGGTTCAGGGGAGTGGGGCTGCCGTAGTACTCCACGCTGATACGATCCAGAACCTGAGCGTTGGCACGGCCAGCACGGATGGATGCGAAATCAGTTTTGACGGCAGCGATGGTTTTTTCCATCTTCTTATCGTAATCCTTGCAAAATGCGTTCATAATCTTTTCCTCCTTCAATCAGTTAGCTGACAACGGTGCCGACCTTCTCGCCCATCACAGCACGAACGATGTTCTGGGGATCCTTGAGGGCGAAGAGCAGGACGGGAATGCTGTTATCCATCGAAAGGCTGGTTGCGGTGAAGTCCATCACGCCCAGGCGCTGGGCGAGCACCTCGTCATAGGAGATGGTATCGTAGCGCTTTGCGGTGGGATCCTTCATGGGGTCGGCGGTGTAAACGCCGTCGATGTTCTTAGCCAGCAGGATGACATCTGCGTCGATTTCAGCAGCACGGAGCACAGCAGCGGTATCGGTGGAGAAATAGGGATTGCCAGTACCGCAGCCGAAAATGACGACACGGCCTCTTTCCAGGTGACGAACCGCACGGGAACGGATGTAAGGCTCGGCCATTGCCCGCATTTCAATTGCGGTCTGAACACGAACCTCTACGCCCTTCTGTTCGAGCACATCGGCAATGGCCAGAGCATTGATGGTGGTTGCCAGCATACCCATATGGTCAGCACGAACCCGCTGCATATCCTCGCCGCCGTCCTTCTTGCCACGCCAGAAGTTGCCGCCGCCCACGACCACGCCGACCTGGACGCCCAGCGCCACGCACTGCTTGATTGCTTCGCAGACCTGACCGATCACGTTAAAATCCAGACCACGCTTTGCGTCACCAGCAAGGGCCTCGCCACTGATTTTGAGCAAAACTCTCTTATATTCAGGTGTTGCCATAATTTGACCAGCTCCTCAGTATTTCTATAATTTTAGGGGTAGCACCCAGGCATACCTCAGCCCTGGATACTCGTCATTTTTATTTTAACCTATTTTCCCCGTTTTGGAAAGGGGGTTCTGTGAATTTTCTAAAAAACTTGAGTGAAAAGTCCTTTGAATTGATGGGGCAAGGAGAGACA
>JAKSQD010000058.1 GCA_024404315.1 Oscillospiraceae bacterium | reverse complement strand
TTCTGATACCTCTTCTGAAGAGAGTGAGCAGGAGCCTGACGCTTTCGAATTCACTCCTGACGCAAGCATCAGCGAACCCTCCACAGAGCCAGAAGGCGCTTCTGAATTCTCCGTGAACGCCATCGAAGCATTCGAAGGTTCTTATCTCTTCCAGGCTTCTGAAAGCGGCATTTACACCTTTACCTGCATCAACGAGGATGGCTACGAAGAAGCAAACTGGACCGTTGTCGTTCTGGAAGAAGCGTTTGAAGATGCCACTCGCTTTCTTCCCCAGGCCATGACCAGTGATACTCCTCCCGCTGGCTTAATGCTGGAGATCAATCCAGATGCTGCTCTTTCCGTTCCTGTCGAAGCTGGTAACTATATCTACTGCATCAGCTCGCTAAACGCCTGGACAGTGGGTGAGCCGCTTGAGAACGCAAGTGAGCTAAAAATTACGATGGAAGCCAATTGAGATTGGTTTTATTGCGCCGGAATACCACAGGTGCTGGATTCCGGCTCATTTTGTTATGAATAGGGAGTATCCATCATGAGCCAAAAAAGAAAAGAGGAAAAAAGCGGAAGTCTGTTTCTTTCCCTGCTGTTTTCCCTCCTCACTGTGATTTCCAGCGGAGCATTCTGTTATGAGGTCACACAAGTAAACATCCTTCCTGAAAAGTATCGAATGTTCTTTTACTGTGGCGTGGCCGCTTTGGATTTTCTTTTGGTTTTATACCTCCTTCTCAAAAAGAAAAGCATCCTAGCCAAGCTTCTTTCCCTGTTGATGAGTGGCGTGATGGTGGCGGGTGCAGTGGTCATTTTCTCCGCAAACACGGTCTTAAAAGAAGTATCTAACATCAACATTTCCACCAACGCAGTGGGCATCTATGTGAAAAACGAAGACCCTTCTCAGCAGCTGATGGATGTAAAAGATTATACCTTTGGCATCATGCAAGAGCTGGATCGTTCCAATACCGACCTTTCCCGTGCAGCCGCTGAGGAAGAATTGGGACAGGAACTGGCGGTCAAGGAATACCTCAGCGTGCTGAATCTTGCTGATGCTATGAGAGAGGGAGAAATTAACGCCATTCTGGTCAATTCCGGTTATCTTTCTCTACTAAAGGATGATGCCGATCATCTCTCTTTCCTGCAAGAAATTCGTCCCATTTGGTCGCACGAAATCGTTCGTGCGCTGGATCCCGTTGCCGAGAAAGAAGAAGAGCAGGCTCCAGAGTCCCGCAACTCCTTTGTTGTGTATATCAGCGGCAACGATACCACCGGCGAATTGGAGGCCTCCAGCCGCAGCGATGTAAACATCCTGATGGCAATCAATCCCGATACCGGCAAAATTTTGCTGGTAAATACGCCTCGTGACTACTATGTAGAAACACCTGTCTCCGCCGGAGACAAGGATAAGCTGACCCATGCTGGTGTCTATGGCGTAGATATCTCTATGGCTACGCTGGCTTCTCTCTATCATATCCCTGTGGATCATTATGTTCGTCTGAACTTCTCCGGTTTTGTCCGCATCATTGACGCTCTGGGCGGCGTAAAGGTGGAAAATGACACGCCCTTTACCGGTCGTGATGGCAGCGACTTCCCCCGTGGCACACTGAACCTGAATGGTCATCGTGCGCTGGTCTTTGCCCGTGAACGATATGCCTTTGCAGACGGCGACCGTAAACGTGGTGAAAACCACCAGGAGCTCATCAAGGGTGTGATTGACAAAGCAACCTCCCCCGCTATCCTGACCAACTACGCTCAGTTGATTGAGGCCGTAAGCGGTGCGTTTGAGACCGATTTCTCTCAGGAAGAAATCAGTGATTTAGTTCAGAAGCAGCTTTCCGAAAGCATTTCTTGGGAGATCGCTTCCATTTCTGTGGATGGTTCCGATGACTGCGGCAATAACTTCTCCATGCCCAACGCCTATGTTTACCGTATGATTCCCAATATGGAAACCGTGGCAAATGCTGAAAAACAAATGCGTGACGTTCTGGGTCTGCCGGAGCGTGAATAATCCACTTCTATTATGATTGAGCGAAAAATCCCTCTCTGCCAGACAGAGAGGGATTTTTTTGCAACAACCACTTCCTTTGACTGGGAACTGGTTTGGTTTTACAATTTTGCCAACAAGGAAATCAACAGGCAATGAACGGGGTAGAATCCATAGCAGAAATACTGAAACCACTTGCTGCTGTAGCCTTTTCTTCCCTGATAAAGCCAGATGATGGGAAGCGCCAGCAGAGCGAGTCCTTGCTGGACAATTTCCAACTGAACACCCATGATTTCTACCACATAGCACAGACCGCCGAGAATTTCCACATTGAGATACCAGAGCGTTACAAACTGACCCAAATAGCACCACCAGCGTTTTCCTCTGAAAAAATAGAACACATAGACAGTGAACACGCCAACCATGTTGTAATCTGTCATGCAGATGAGCGACAGAATGGAGGTTCCCAGCACAATGCCCACGGATGCGGCAACGGTCAAACCCTTCTTCTGCTTTTTTTTGACAGTCTCTATCCCTCGAATGCCGCATAGCGCAATCAGGAAGGTCCAGAGAACGTTTTGGTGATAGGGATAGAACGGCGTAGACGCATACATCAGATCAAACGGAATTTCCGAGAGCAGCGCAAAGAGAAGCATTCGCTTCATGTAGCGGGTCAGGTCGTGGGTGTGGTGAACGCCCTCCACAATCATAAAAGCGAAAATGGGAAAAGCCAAGCGTCCCACACAGGTCATCCACTCCTGACTGGGCAACAGACGTGCCCAGCTGTGATCCAGAAGCATAAAGAACATGGCGAGAAGGTGCAGTGTAGCAGAGCTGAGGTCAAAGGGATGTGTTTTTTTCATTGGCAATCTCCTATTTTATTCATACTGATAAATGGCGGCAGAGAAATTATCCTGACGAGGATGATTTTTTGCCAGAACCATTCGTTCCATACGAATTGCGGTAATATCAGCAGTGCTGCAAACGCAAGAGGCAATCTCCTTTTCATCCAGCGTGCCAAACACACCATCGGACAAGAGAAGCACGGTGTCACCAGGCTGTAAGGTAATCGGAACAGAGCTGCGGTCAATGTTTTCCAGGTCGCCCATCCCCACATAACCGGTTAGCGCTGCCCGCTGAGGATGGGTCGCCAGCGCAGCGGCTGGCAGAATATCTTTCAGCAGCATCAAATCCAGCTTTTGACCGTAGTTGTGAATGCGATTCAAGGGAATTACCCCTCCCCCACGCACCAGATAGATACGGCTGTCACCAATGGTGAGAAAGTGGAGCTTATTTTCTTTGATAATCGCCGCCACCAGCGTGGAACCACTGGGCGCTTTTCCGTCCAAATAGGCGTTGACCTGGCGATTAGCCTCCCCCACAAGCTCCAACATCCAGCGATCTGGCTCTGCGTCCACCGGACGAAAACGAAACTCATTCTGTAACGCCTGGATGAGCATACTACTAACTTGCGCTCCATTGCTCATTCCGCCCATACCATCAGCTAAGGTGAGAAACACGCCCCGCTGCTGACAAAGCACCGGATCGTTGATATCAGAGACAGCAACACAGTCCTGCTGTTCAGAACGTCTGCCGATATTTTTCATCGTACCACAGGAGGGCTGTTTGTGTCGCTCTTCCTCTGGGATTGATTCTTGCGGAGTCTTTTTTAACAAATTCACTGGATTTTCACCTTCTCTTTCCCTGGTTAGGAATACTGGTTGATATGGACAGAGGGAACCGCAGTTTTCAGGTCGTTCAACTCCCATTGGTCATAAACGCCCTCCGAGATACGAAGCTCAAAAAGCTCTTTCATGGTGAACAGAGCAGACAGATCCTGCCAGCCACAGTCACACATCACCAGAGTTCGCATAGAAGTAAGGGCGGATAAGGGACTGATATCCTCATAAGAGTTATTGCCAATGGCCAGGGTTTCCAGCTGCGTCAGAGCCGAAACCGGGGACAAATCAGAAATGCGATTGGAAGAGAGATAAAGGGCGTTAAGCTGGTACAGACCGGAAAGACAGCTGATGTCTTCTATCTTGTTATGGCTCAAAACCAACGTATTCAGGCCGTAGAGTCGGGAAATGGGAGTGATATCGGTAATGTTGTTTCCTTCCAGCTCCAACTCGGTAAGATTGACCATGTATTTCAGGTTTTGGATGTCTTTGTCCTCCAGCTGAGAAGAAGGGATAGATAGCTTGGTCAAGGAAGTGGAATAGCTGTTCTTACCAATTTGCACTTCATCGGGGATATCCGTCAGAAAGTCCACATCCAAGGCGCAGTTTGGCACGTCGTTATGGAAGCCGGTGAGCACGTCGTTGCTCAAATAGTTCCCGTCCACATAGAGCATTTTCAAAGCACTGAGCTGATTCAGATGATTCAGGTCGTGGATGTTGTTATGAGCCAGATCCAGGGTTGCCAGCGAGGACAGCTCTCCCAGCGGGGAGGCATCCGAAATATTGTTGCGGTGGAGATAGAGGCTCTTCAAGCGGCTTAGTTTTGCAAGGTCTGTCACGCTGCTGATGCGGTTTCCAGAAAGATCAAGATAAACAACACCGGGCAGCTGAGGACAGCTCTCCAACCGATTGTCAGCAGCATATAGCTCATTGAGGCTGACACATTTGGTCAACGGCTCCAGCGTGCTCAATTCGTTTCCACTGACATCCAGAATTTCCAGATAGGGAAGATTCTCAATACCAGAAAGATCATTCAGCTCCAGTCCCACCAGGGAAAGCCGATGCAGATTGCTCATGGAACAGATGGTGCGCCAATCCGAGGCGGAGAGATAGTCCAGCTGGACATACTCCACGCCTTTTCGATTGAAGGGCGTATAATTTCCACTGCCGATGAAATAAAGCTCGGTTGCGTCAATCGGGTACTGAGCGCCGCCTATGGTAACATTTTCTACTACCTCTGAGGTATCCGGCTCGCTCTGCACTTTGGGATGTGTCACCGCCCAGGCAAACGCCACGGCCAGCACAGCCACAAGCGCCACCAGAACAAACACCAGCTTGTTATGGGAGTGGGAAGAAGATGGCTCCACGGGAGCCTCCGCCGGAACCGGCTCCTGTATAATCACAGGTTTCTTTTCTTCCTCTGGTGTCTCCTCTTCCTCATCCTCGATTGGAGCGGCAAAAGAGATGGGCTTTTTTCGGGCGATGGAAGAGAGGTTTGGGCGATAAATGGTGATATCCGGTTCTTCCGCATCCTCTGACGCAGAAGGCGGTTCCGGCAAGCTTCTGGACTCCGCCGGAGTGGTGCTTTCCGGTGTCTGCATCTCCTCCAGCTCCTCTACCGGAGCAAAGGAAAGATTCCGGGCGGAAACTGGGAAATTGCTCTTTCGTTTGCTGCCACCGGGACGATCCATGCTCTTTTCGGGAACACGAGTGATTTCGGGACGCTCCATTTCTGGTTCTTCGTCACGGCTAATCTTTGGAACAACGGTGGTTTTTCCACCCAAGTCAGCCGCAGCGACGCCTCGTTGCGCCGCCCGCTGGGACGAGTTGGCAACCGCCCGCTTCATCTTGCCCCAAAACGTGACCATATCCTGATAGCGAGCGGTTACAGGCAGAGCCATGCCTCGCATTAAAACCGCTTCTGCATCGGGGGTAATGGCCGCTCCCAGCTCAGAAGGTGGCTTGAGCCGGTCGCCGCCAATGCTGCGATCCATGGAATCCTGGGGAATCTTCCCGGTCAGGCACCAATAAACGGTGGCCGCAAAAGCGTAGACATCGGTCCAAGGACCCTGCATACTGCTGGAACCGTATTGTTCCGGTGGTGCAAAGCCGTGTTTTAAGGTGGCGTTGCCAGTGGTGCTCTCCTCTTCGGCAAAGCTATGGGAAGCGCCAAAGTCCAACAGCTTGCGCTGACCGTTTCGGGCACACATGATATTATCGGGGCTGATGTCACGATGGATGAGCTCTGCATCGTGAATGCTCATCAGGGAGTCGGCAATCGGCTCCAGCAGATGAAGCACCTCGTCAATGGGGATGGGCTTTTTCAAATATCGGACAAGGGTAGAACCATCCACATATTCCATGATGTAATAAGCGGTATTGTTCCCCTCAAAGAAGTCAGTGACGGAAACAACACCAGGAGAGGAAGCCAATTTTGCCTGACGGCGGGCTTCATAAAGGAAATGGCGCAGTCCGCTGGCATATTCCTCCCGTGCTCGGGTGCCTTTGATGGCATTGACGGTAACGTTGGAGGATACGCTGGAATCTCTGCCCACCAAAGAGGAAGGAAAATATTCCTTCACAGCCACAGTGTTGCCCATGCGAAGGTCATAGGCCATATAAGTGATGCCAAAACCGCCTTGTCCCAAAGTGCGACCCAGGACATAACGGTTATCCAGCACGGTCCTTGGCGGAAGAGCCGGAGATTGGAGAACCAAAGTCCGATCATCACCGCCGCAGTGAGGGCAGGGGTACTGGTGCGGTATTGCTGTTTCCTTCATACACAAAAGGCAAACATAATCTGCACTGGTCATTGTGATAGCTCCTTGCTTTCTATAAAAACACGATTCGGCAAATGCCGACAAAATGATTGCTTTTTAGGATTTCACCTTATCATATCGTTTTTTAAGCGCTAATGCAAGAGGGTTTTTCAATTCCTTTTTCCTCCTTTTCTAGTTTTTAAGCAGAAAGTACGGTTTGGAATCGGATTTGGTTCTATTTTTGCTTTTTGAGAAAGAAAAACGCCGGTATCCTTAGACACCGGCGAAGAAATTTCAGATGGAATGGAGTTAGCACCGTATTCTAATCAACACACGGCAGCATGTTTCGGTTACAGCTTGGCGAAGTATTGATCGTGAGCGGCTTTATACTCCTGATTGAAGGTTTCGTCCTTGCCCGCATGGAGGGTGGACATATAGTTATGAACCTCGTGCTTCAGTTCAGGATGTACACGAACGATTGTAGCAACGCCGATGTTGGAGCAAATATCAGAGATACGTTCAATGTCGGACAAGAAATTCAGGAAGGCAGTACCTGCGGTAATG
Organism: Oscillospiraceae bacterium; assembly: GCA_024404315.1. Taxonomy (GTDB): domain Bacteria; phylum Bacillota; class Clostridia; order Oscillospirales; family Oscillospiraceae; genus Onthomonas. The sequence goes on along the minus strand of JAKSQD010000058.1, from coordinate 11,725 downwards.
GAACAATTGCCCTTGCGCAGACGCTCCAAATGGTTGTCCTTGAGAACGTGAACCATATCGTCCACAACCTCTTCCAGAGGCTCGATATGACGAGCGGCTTCCACGCTGCGTTTCTCAAAAGCATCCTTGCTGTAGCTGAGAATGGCAGTCAGAAGCTCACGGATGGTCTCCAATTCAGACAGAGCTGTTTCGGAGAAAGCACGGTCACTTTTTTTCAGATCAACCGCCATTTCTGCAATGTTGGTGGCGTGGTCGCCCAGACGCTCGAACTCAGTGATGACATTGTAATAATGATCCATGATCTCGATGTGGTCAGGAGCGGAGATGAAAGCGGACAGCTGAACCAGATAGTTGGAAACCTCGTCCGCCATCTGGTCAATGTCATCCTCACGGGCGGTGATATCATCCACCAGGTTTTGGTCAAACTTAGCAACCACATCAAAAGCGTGGTTCAGGTTGGCCTCTGCCATCTCAAACATCTTGGTGAGGACATTGTAGCAGCTGCCGAAAGCCAAAGCAGGCGTACTGAAAAAGACGGGATTCAGGGTGTCCAGAACTTTAGTATACTCGTTACGGGTGTTCTCATCCTCTTTTTCTTCCTTAACCAGCTGATAGCTCAACTTTTCAAAGATATTCAGGAAGGGGAAGAGAATCACAGCAGATGCCAGATTAAACACCGTGTTGGTGTTAGCGATACCGCCGGAACGAATGGTTGCGTTCCACATGCCGTCTATCAGGCCGAGCTGATGAACAACGGTAACGCCAATCAGAACCACCAGCGTTTTTCCGAGGTTGAAGAGAATGTTCATATAGCCGACACGCTTGGCATCGTTCTTTGCGCCGATATTAATGACGATGGCAGTGGTAACGCAGTCGCCCAGATAGATGCCCAGCAGAACCGCATAGATTGCGCTAAAGGTCAGCGCACCAGAGGTGGAGAACGCCTGCAAAATACCGATGGTTGCGGAAGAGCTCTGTAACACAAAAGAGACACCAAGACCGATGGCATAACCAATGATGGGATTTTCACCCAGACGAGCAAACAACTGCTCAATGATGCCGCTCTCTGTCAAGCTGCCCACAGCATCGGTCATGCCCATCAGACCAGAGAAAAGAATACCGAAGCCAATGGCAATCTTGCCCACGGTCTCAGAGCCATTGAACTTAAAGCCCATAATAATAACAACACCGATGATGAGGGCGAGCGGAGCCAATGTAGAGGGCTTGAACAGCTGAAGGATGGAAGTACCAGAGGCATCCACATCCAGCAGACGAATAATCTGACCGGTGACAGTTGTGCCGACGTTGGCCCCCACCACAATACCGAGAGATTGGTGGAGGGTGATGATTCCGGCACCGACCAAGCCGGAGGTAATGACGATGGTTGCGGTGGATGACTGGATGACAGCGGTCAGCACTAGGCCAGAGAGGAAGGCTTTGACCGGGGTGTTGGTCAGCTTCTCCATAGCCCGTTTCAGGGTACCGGAGGAGCTTTCTTTCAGACCATCGCCCATCATGCGCATACCATAAAGGAACATGGCAAGACCGCCCAAGAGCGAAATTAGGTTGAAAATATTCATTTTTTGATTCTCCTGCTAAACAAAATTTACAGTCAGATTATACCACACTCCGACAGCATTTGCTATCCCCTTTTTCTTTGTAAAAAATCACCTTGTGTTACATTTCACAAAGGAACAAAAGGAATAATCTGCTTGATAACCCCTTAAAACTAATTTTCTCGTTTGTTTTAGGTATATTTTGCAAGAAAAACCAAATTCAGCCAAGAAAACACAGCAAAAAAATAGTGCTTTTGCATAAGCGCTTGCTTGAGGGAAATCTGCCCAAAAGGTGGTTTGCTATAAAGAGTACATTTTTGTTCTTGGCGAACAGTGAAAAAACAACGACCACACTGATGGAATTCACCTTTCAGTGGAGCCGTTGTTTTGATTTCCGATATTTTTGCACATCACCGCACGAAAAAAACTCAAAAAACAAGCTGAATCAGCAGCATATAACAAACCGTTCCGGCAATGATGCTGAACAGCGTGTTTCGTCTCCAGACATAGAGGCCGCCGGTGAGAACGCAGGAAACCGCCTCCGGGATGCCATGGGAAGCAGAAAATAAACTAACGTTTTTGAGGCAAAAAATCACCAGCATTCCCATAATGGAATAAGGCAGGACTGTTCCGAGGTAGAGCACAAATTCCGGTGTTTTTCGGTTTTCGCCAAAGATGAGAAACGGAAGGAAGCGAATCAGAGCGGTGACTAGTGCCATGACAGCCACCAGCAAAGCAGAATGGAAATTATTCATGGGCTTCCTCCTTTGCAAAACGCTTGCCAATGGTCAAAAGAATGGTAATCACCACCATAGAAGGGATTAAAAAAACGTTCTTGCCAAAGATGAGCAGACACCCAAGCGTGGAAAGCACCCCTGTCATAGCGGCGAAGTGATTTTTGGTGCTCATCCACTGGTCAACAAAGACCGTCACAAACAAAGCGGTGAGAGAAAAGTCGATTCCGTCCGTATTAAACGGAATCACTGCGCCCAGCAGGGAGCCTATTATGCTGCCTGTCACCCAATAACACTGATTGAAAAGGGAGAGAAAGAAGCAATACATATGCCGTTCCTCTGGGTTTTGATACAGATTATGGCAGGCAAGAGAATAGGTTTCGTCTGTCAGCGCAAAGATGAGGTAGGGCTTCTTTGCGCCAGCGCCTTTATACTGGTCAACCATAGAGATTCCATAGAACAAATGGCGAATGTTGACCATCAGCGTGGTCAGGGCGGTGGCCAAAAGGGTTGCGCCACCGCTGAGCAAATCCACGGCCACGAATTGCATGGAGCCAGCAAAGATAAAAACGCTCATACAAAGCGCCCACGCCACGCCGTAGCCTTTTGTGTGGAGCACAATACCAAACCCAATCCCCAGAACAAGATATCCTGTCAGAACAGGCAGAGAATCCACAAACGCTGCTTTGATTATTTTTTTGCGTTTCATAAAAGATTGCTCTCCTTACAGCACAAACTGAAGAACGCAGAACACTGCATAAACAGCCAGCAAAACAACTCCCTGTGGACGAGAAAGCTTGTTTTTAACCAGTGCGGGCAGGGTCAGGAAGGACATAACAAAGAGCATAACAGGGATTTCCATCACCAAAGAAGAAGGAAGCCCCATCAGCAGCTTGGTGGAAGGGATGGAAAAAGGATTCAGGGTCATAGCGGTTCCGCTGACCAGAACCAAATTGAACAGGTTTGCACCAATAACATTGCCCAGGCTCAAGGCATCGTGACCCTTCACCAAAGAAGTAACGGCAGTAACCAGCTCAGGAAGAGAGGTTCCCAGTGCAACAAAGGTCAGTGCAATCACGGATTCAGGAACTCCCAGTGCGGCGGCAATCAGCGTGCCGTTATCAACGAGCAGATCCGCACCCACGGCAATGGCTGCCGCACCCACGACCAGCAGGAGCAACTCTTTCAGCAAGGAGCCTCCCTCATCGTGGAGTTCCTCTGCTTCTCCGTCGGGAGCCTCGCCCTTGACGGCCTGTATCACATTGATTGCCATATACACCACAAAGAGAGCCAGGAGAATAAAACCGGCCATGCGGCTAAAATAACCAACCAAATAAGCGGTCGCAACATAGAATGCAGCAGCAGTGAAGAAAAACGCAACGGGCAGGCGCAGCTTTTTTCCGTCAATGGCTTTGGGACGAATGGCAATGGTGAGACCAGCAATCAGAGCAGTATTGCAGATTACGGAGCCAATGGCGTTTCCGTAAGCAATCTCGCCATGACCACCCACAGCAGAGGTAGCCGAAACCATCACTTCCGGCAAGGTGGTGCCAATAGAAACCACCGTCGCACCGATAAGCAACTCAGGAACGTGGAATCGGTAAGCAACGCCGGTAGCACCGTCAACAAACCAATCTCCTCCCTTAATCAGGAACACCAAACCCAGGACAAACAACAAAACAGGAACCAGCATGATTCATACATCCTTTCTCATGGAGAACAATAAGAGCCTATCCGAAAATAAGCGAAGCAAAAGAAAAAGAGACTCCCTGCTGCACCAAAAAAACGGGCAGCAAAAGTCTCGCTTCAAAACAAAGTCGTTTCGGATGAGATCCGGTGTCAAATTGACACGAGCTGACGAACCACATCACACCAAATGGCGCAAACTACTCCCTTTTACTTTCTAATAGGTAGTATACTCTTGTAAGCCGCTTCCCGTCAAGTACAAAAATTTCTGAAAAACGAATAAAAACAGGGCTTTTTTTCAGAACGATTCCCGCCCCGGATTTTACCCTTGTTATTTGTAAAAAAAACGCTATAATAAGGGTAAGACACCGCTAAACTTAACCACAGGAGGTTCATTCGTCATGGCACAAGGTTTTATTCGAGGTCCTTTGGATGTTCGTCTTCTTCTGCTTTACATTCTCTCCCGAGCGTCCTTTCCGGTAGACGAGGCACAATTGCTGGACATTGCTCTTTGTGATGACGGTATGGACTATTTTCAATTTGCTGACGCTCTTTCCAGCCTGAAAAATACAAGGCACATCACAACCGATGAGGATGGAAAGCTGTTTATCACAGAAAAAGGCAGAGCAAACGGCTCCATCTGCGAAAATGAGTTAGCCTACTCCGTGCGCCTGCGTTGTGACCGTTCCATTGCTAAGCTCAACAAGGAATTGATGCGTCAAAACCAAATTCGAACCAGCCTTCATCAGAGGACGGATGGAACCGGAGTTACAGTTCGTATGATTTTGGATGACGATGCGGGAAACCTGATGACGCTGGATATGCTGACTCCTGACCGTAAGCAGGGAGAGCAAATCGCAAAAGCCTTTCGATTCAATGCCGCCGCCGTTTATGATAGTGTACTATCTGCTCTTTTAAATCAAGTAAATCAAGCAAAGGAGTGATTATTTGTTATTTTTGGAACCTGCGATTGCGTCACAACCGCTTTCCCTTGTATTTCTCTACTTTGTATGGTATTCCCTTCTTGGCTGGATGATGGAAACCACTTATTGCTCCGTGAGACAGGGACATTTTGTAGACCGTGGTTTTTTACATGGCCCTGTTTGTCCCATTTATGGCGTTGGTGCACTGCTCATGGTGTTTTTGCTGGGGGGATTTACGGAGCAGATTCCCTTTTTCTTGTTCCTCTCCACCGTTACGATGTCCCTATGGGAGTATCTGGTTGGATGGTTTTTGGAAACCACCACCCACATCAAGTATTGGGATTACTCCAATTACCGCTTTAACATCAAAGGCAGGGTTTGCCTGAAAAACTCCATTTATTGGGGTCTGGTCTCTTATATCTGTATCTTTTTTATCCATCCCGCAACGGTGAGAATGTTTGCTCCCTTGAGAGAAAGCCTCCGTTGGTGGCTTTCCGGGGGGCTTGCTTTGGTGATGCTGGGAGATACCGCTCTCACCATTCGAAGCTTGGCTTTGACATCCTCTTTCTTGGCGAAAGCAGAAGCTGCTCGGCTCCGCCTGGAGCATCGTCGTCAGGAGCTGCTACTTGCCAGACAACAAAAGCTGGAGGAAGCCGCTGTCAAAGCTTCTCTCCTGCGGTTGGAGTTAGAGCACAATGATTTTTTGGCAGAGGCTGCCCATTATTCCGAACGATTCCGCCGCCATTATCAGTTAAATTCCAAACAATTCCACATGGCGCTGCTGTCTGTTCATAAAAAAGGAGAACAGCTGCGTCATCATCGTGCCAACCGCTTGGCCAGATTCAGACGGCTTGGCAAGTAACCCAAAAATCACAGCGTAGCTCTTTGGATTGGGGCTTGACGCTGTGATTTTTTCAGCCTATTCGCACCTTAACTTTTATCCCCGGATTTGAACAACACCGCAATAATCCATCCAAAAACAATGGCTGCCGTGATACCTCCCGCTGCGGATGTGATGCCGCCGGTCAGTGCCCCCAGCACTCCTTTTTGTAACACGGCTCGTTTCACACCTTTGGCCAGATTGTATCCAAATCCGGTGAGCGGAACGGTCGCTCCAGCGCCTGCCCACCTGGTCAATGGCTCGTAGATGCCAACGGCTCCCAGGAACACGCCCAAAACGACATAGCAGGTTAAAATTCTAGCCGGTGTGATGGAGGTTTTATCAATCAAAATCTGCCCCGCTGCGCAAATAATCCCTCCTGTCACAAAAGCCTTGAGTAATTGAAGAAAAACAGCCATCATAAAGCCTCTTTTTGAAATTTGCACAAAAACAAAGGAATTCGTTTTTTCATTTTTTGTTCTCGATTGCCACAGCGTGGCAGATACCAGGTATACTTTCTCCCTGTCCCAAAGCCGTGGGAGAATGAAGCGCTCCCGTAGCACAGAACAACAGGCGATTCAACTCTTTGCGATCCATACGGTTTAACAAATATCCTGTCAAGACGGAAGCAGAGCACCCGCAGCCGGACGCACCGCAATGAACATCCTGATTTTCCATATCAAACAGCATACAGCCGCAGTCGTTGTAATTGGAAGAAAGGTCAAGCCCATCTTTTTTGAACAACTCAATCAACAGCGTTCTTCCCAATTTGCCAAGGTCGCCGGTGACAATCAAATCATAGTAGGAAGAACTGCGCCCTGTATCTCGGAAATGAGTGGAAATGGTATCATAAGCAGCCCAAGTCATAGCCGCTCCCATGTTGTTGGCATCCTTAATGCCTTTGTCCATCACTCGCCCCACCGTGACATGCGTCACACGAGGCCCTTCCCCGCTGCTGTGGAGAACCACCGCTCCCGCCGCTGTCGCAGTCCATTGGGCTGTCGGCACTCTCTGTCCGCCATATTCCAAAGGCGTTCGGTATTGGCGCTCCGCCGAGCAGAAATGGCTGGAGGCAATCGCCCCTGCCCATTCTCCAAAGCCACCATCCAGCGTCATGGAGGCCAGGGCGAGGCTCTCGGACATCGTGGAGCAAGCTCCGTACAGGCCAAAAAAAGGAACTGCAATATCACGGGCGTGATACCCGGAGCTGATGCACTGATTCAAAAGATCCCCGGCAAAGATCAGATCAAGGTTGTCTGGGGTAATTCTTGCTTTTTCCATTGCCTTGTTCAACGCCAGCTTCTGCATGGTTCGTTCTGCCTTCTCCCAGGTGGGCTGACCAAAGGTATTATCACTTCCAATGGTGTCAAATTCCTCTCTGAGAGGGCCTTGTCCCTCTTTTTTGCCTACGACATTGGCGTGGGCGGCAATAACCGGTGGATTTTGAAGCAGAAATGTCTGTTTTCCAATTTTTTTGTTCATATGAAGCCTGCTTTCTGGTGGTGGTGTTCTATTATTCTCTGCGCTTGGCCGGATATTATACGCAGAACAAATTTTCTCTGTTGTTCTACAGCTAACATAAGGCCTTTGGTGTACTTCCGGTTAAAGACGGAGGAATAGATAAAATATCCCAAAAAGACTCTCCAAATCATTCAAAGTCTCGTTGAAACTCCCATTGTTTTTTTGAAAGTTCTGTGGCATAATACGTATAATTTCCCTACTGGCAAAGGAGGAACGTTCCAAATGGCTGAAGAAATGCGTACCATCGGTTTTATCTGTCCGAAGTGTCGTCAGAGCGTCATTGTGGAGCGTTCTGTTTTTTCTCTGACTGCGGCTCCCACCCGCATCAGTTGCCCTTGTGGTGGTGCTTATGTGCAAGTGGAGTATCAGGGCGACCGTTTTGTGGTGGAGGCTCCCTGTGTGGCCTGCGGAGGCCGCCACTTGACCCACTGCCCCAGCCGTGCTTTTTTGAAGCAGAAAGCAATCAGCTTTTCCTGCGGAAAGACTGGCATGGACTGTTGTTACATCGGTGACGAAGGTACTGTTTATCAGGCGGTTCGTCGTCTGGAAGAGGCTGTGGACAAGCTGGATGAGAAAAAAGAAGAGGAAGGTTCCTTTCTCAACGATATTGTCATGAAGGAAATGCTGGGTGAATTGAAGGACATTGCCAGTCGTGGCGGTGTTTTCTGTGTCTGCGGAAGCAAACGCTGGAGCCTGAAAATTCACTATTCCTCCATTGAGCTGGACTGCCCCGATTGCGGCGGTATTCTGCGTCTCAACGCTGGCACCATGGATGACCTGAATGATCTTTGCTGCAAGGATCGTCTGGTGATTCCAGGTCGGAACGCATAAGCATGTTAAACACGCACCGGAAGGCGTCTTTGCTTTCTGGTGTTACTATTCATTACTAAGGATAGATTAAGGAGATGCTGACATGATTAATACCAACGCCTCTGAAAAGTTCCTGAAAGAAGGATTGACCTTCGATGATGTCCTGCTGATTCCCGCAGCAAGCGACGTTCTGCCCGCAGATATCGATCTGCATACCAATCTGACCAAAACAATCCGCTTGAATATCCCCGTGATGAGCGCTGCAATGGATACCGTCACCGAATATCGCATGGCCATTGCCATTGCTCGTGAGGGCGGTATGGGTATCATCCATAAAAACATGAGCATTGCGGAGCAGGCCGAACAGGTTGATCGTGTGAAGCGCTCTGAAAACGGCGTTATTTCCAACCCCTTCTGGCTGGCACCCGGCCATACCCTGGCTGAGGCTGACGAGCTGTGCGCCAAATATCACATCTCCGGCGTGCCCATCTGCAAGAATGACGGTACTCTGGTCGGTATCATCACCAACCGTGATATGAAGTTCGAGACTGACATGACCAAACTGATTGATGATGTCATGACCAAGGACAACCTCATCACCGCCCACGAGGGTGTCACCCTGGAAGAAGCCAAGGCTATTCTCTCTCAGCACAAGGTTGAGAAGCTGCCCATTGTTGATGACAACTTCAAGCTGAAGGGTCTGATTACCATTAAGGACATCGAAAAGGCTGTGGAGTATCCCAACGCCGCCCGTGACAGCCGTGGTCGTCTGCTCTGCGGCGCTGCCATCGGCGTGACCGGCGACCTGCTGGAGCGTGTTGACGCTCTGGTCAAGGCTGGCGTTGACGTTTTGGCTCTGGACTCCGCTCACGGCCATAGCCGCAACATCATTGAGGCTGTCAAGCGCGTGAAGGCAAAGTATCCCGATGTTCAGCTCATTGCTGGCAACGTGGCCACCGCCGCTGGCTGCGAGGCACTGATTGAAGCCGGCGTTGACTGCGTGAAGGTCGGCATTGGCCCCGGCTCCATCTGCACCACCCGTGTGGTCGCTGGTATCGGTGTGCCCCAGGTCACGGCTGTTTATGACGCTGCCTGCGTCGCTGCGAAGTACGGCATCCCTGTGATTGCTGACGGCGGCATTCAGTATTCCGGCGATATCGTGAAGGCTTTGGCTGCTGGCGCTAACGTGGTTATGCTCGGCTCCCTGCTGGCTGGCTGTGAGGAGTCTCCCGGCGATGTGGAAATCTACCAGGGTCGTTCCTTCAAGGTCTACCGTGGCATGGGCTCCATCGCCGCTATGAACAACGGTTCCAAGGATCGTTACTTCCAGTCTGGCAAGCGTAAGCTGGTTCCCGAAGGCGTTGAAGGTCGTGTTCCTTACAAGGGAACTCTTTCTGACACCATCTTCCAGATGGTCGGCGGCATCCGCTCCGGTATGGGTTACTGTGGCGCTGCTCAGATTCCCGCCCTCCAGCAGAATGGTCAGTTCGTCCGCATCACTTCCGCTGGCTTGAAGGAAAGCCATCCCCACGATATTTCCATCACCAAGGAAGCTCCCAACTATTCCATGCACTGATTTAAAACAGATGAATCTTTCGCGTCTGCCTTTTCCTGTGCGAAGAGGCAGACGTTTTTTTGTTTTGTATAAAAAAATGAAAGAGGATACGTTGTCTTTTTCTGTCAGAATATGCTATACTGATGCCAGATTCGATTCTGATGAGGGCGCAAGGACAAGAACAACCGCACTTTCTCCTTAATTTCCCCACCTTACTCTCATCCAAACGAGGTGAATAAAACATGATGATAGAGAAAATTGCATCAAAACTGGTCATTTTTGGCGCAAAAAAGTTTGTAGAGGCAAAGCTGGGAGCCGAAAGCGGCACAGATGACACCTTTGCGCTTGTGGACGACGTTGCAGAAATTCTAAACGAAGACAAAAACGATATCCTAGGCGTTTGGAACAGCTACCAAAAGCGAATGAAGAAAAACAACGGTCCGCAGACCGCCGAGACCGCCGCCGAGGACTTCATGAACGCCCTGGACGCAAAGAAGCTCCAAGCATCCGTGCGGGAGTGCCACAAAGGAGAGGACACCACCCAAGAAGCGCACACCTTTGCGTTGCAGTGCTGGCGTAGCATGAGCCAGTGGAGGACGAAGCATCTAAATGCGTCCTTGGAGAGCGAGGCGGAAAAGTACTGCATCGCCGCATTGGAAACAACGTTTTGCTCTGTGGTGGCAAGTGCGCTCTATCAAAGCAATACCGGCGCACAGATAAACCGGAAAATGGACACCATGAGCGAGAAGTTCGACCAGCTTTTAGAGCACAAGCAGACACCGGCCACGCCCTCCCTCCCCCATCTGCTGACCCGCTCCGCTCCTGCGGGAAAGTGCTGGTTCCGGGAAGACGAGCTGAAAGACATCAAAGAAAGACTCGAAAGCAAGCAAAATCTCATGCTGGTCAATGGATTCGGCGGCATCGGCAAAAGCACCGTGGCGGGCGAGCTCTTCCGGGAGATTCACGAGCAGTATTCTTTTGCTGGTTGGGTACCTTATGCGGGCAGTGTGAGCAAGAGCATTTCTCAGCACTTCGAAAATCGACCGGGCTTCCCGTGGGGCAAGCTGGAGAAGGAGCCGGAGCGCACCAAGGCCATTTGGCGTTTTCTCAGCGACACCACCCAGCCCACCCTCCTGATTTTGGACAACGTGGAGCAGGATGAATTGGCTGACCCGGAGCTGGAAACGCTGACCGAGCTGGAACACCTGACGGTCATCCTCACCAGCCGACGGGAAGCCATTGGTGCTTACGACCCCTTCCCCATCGGCTTTCTGAACGAAGCGAACAGCGTAGCGCTTTTCATCCGCTACTATGAGACAACAAAACGAAAATTCAAGGAATCCGACCGTGAGACGGTCAAAAAGCTGGTAAAGCTGGTGCAATACCACACCTATTCCATTGCACTGCTGGCGTTGAGCGCCAAGCAGGAACCAAACCTCAGCGCTTTCTATGCGCAGATGAAGGAAATCGGCCTGAAATACCCTGACCTATCGGTAAAAATGGGAAACCAAAAGGCAACCATGGCAGAACACTTGAAAAAGCTCTTCGACTGGACCCATCAAAGCCCAGCGGCAATTCATATTCTGCGGAACTTTGCTCTGATGCCCAGCGTGACCATTCCGGTGGAGGTGTCCGACTGGATTCGGTGCGACAAGAACGACCTAAGCGACCTGACGGAGACGGGCTGGCTGATGTTCCAGGAGGAGGACGACACCCACCCCGCCGGTTACTATATGCACCCGCTGGTGAAGGAGGTGCTCTGGCTGGATCGGGAGCAATTCCCGGAGGATATCGGCATAGAGTTTGTGATATGTCTCCTGACGGGAAGCTACATCGCAAAGGGAAAAGAAAGCTATGTCACCGCCCTGCCCAAGCTGGAGATTGCCGACAGCGTTTTGAAGGGGCTTTCTGGTCAAGAGACCGAGGTTTATGCCCCAGCCTGCAATAGGCTCGCCTCGCTGTTTCAGGATTTTGGGGACTATTCCTCCGCACAGCGTTATTTTGAGCTGGCAAAGGAGATTGGCGAAGCCGTGATGGAGCCAGAGGATGACTTCCTTGGC
>JAKSQD010000057.1 GCA_024404315.1 Oscillospiraceae bacterium | reverse complement strand
AGCTTGGAATTTTCCCGCTTGGAAAGAAAAACCTGCAAAACAATGGGCAATACGATAAAAATCAGAAGCAACACCCATACAACCATCGGAAAACGGCAACTCCCATAAATAACACCTCCAAATCACATCACACTTTATCAAAGATCTTGAACGTTCAGCTTGTCCATTTGCTTTTTCTTGCTGAACTTTTCCCGGCAAGCAAAATAGATGGTCAAGTGGATGACAGTGGGAATGTTAAAGAGCAGGAAAGGAATCACCAAAACAAAGATGTCCCCTTTTTCATATTCATACATCACGCATCCCAGCACTGCGACAAGGGCAAAAAGAAGGCTCAGGACAGGGAGTACCATGCCGGGGTATCTGCTCTCCCGCTTAGAAAGCCAAACCTGCAAGACAAAGGGCAGAACACCAAACACCAACAGAAAAATAACAACAAAAATAATACGTTCCGATGCAATAACCATTATGATTCCTCCTTTTGCAGCTTTTTGTATTCATGGATGAGGATTTTTGCGGTAGCAAAGTCCAGCTTATCGTTGACCGCCAAACGCTTGATGAGGGCAATATAGGGTTCATTGGCGGCGTTCTCTGAAATCTGAATCTTTTGAATGAGCTTGTCCAGCCGGAGCCGAACGGTGGGATAAGTGACGCCGTATTCTCCGGCAATCTTTTTCAGAGAACCGGAGGCCAACACAAACCGCTTGATGAAGGAGAGGTCTTCTTCGTCCAAGTTGGCCATCCAGTCCGGGATATATTCTATTCCCATTTGCCATCCTCCTTTCTTTTTATTAAATATACACTTTAATTTTATTAAAGTCAAGAGTTATTTCTTTTTTAATAAAATTTTCTCTAGCCTTTTTCCGCTGTCCGCCAGGCACGGACATTTTTAACAGAAAAGACATTTTGTAAAACAAATTCGGGGATTTCCGCTCTTTTTTGGCTCTGCTCACAGTAGTCAGGCCGACTTTTCTTTGCTATAATAAAGTCCACCCTGAAAAACGGAGGAATTTTCCCATGAATATTGTTTGTCTGGACATGGAGGGTGTTCTGGTTCCTGAAATCTGGATTGCCTTCGCCGAAGCAAGCGGCATTCCCGAGCTGAAGCGCACCACCCGTGACGAGCCTGATTATGATAAGCTGATGAAGTGGAGACTGAACATCCTGAAAGAGCATGGTCTGGGTCTGAAAGAGATTCAGGAGACCATTGCCAAGATCGAGCCTCTGCCCGGCGCAAAGCAGTTTCTGGATGAGCTGAGAAGCATCACCCAAGTCATCATCCTCAGCGATACCTTCACCCAGTTTGCCACTCCCCTGATGGAAAAGCTCGGCTGGCCCACCATCTTCTGCAACTCCCTGGAAGTGGGCGAGAACGGCGAAATCACCGGCTACAAGATGAGAATTGCCAACTCCAAGCTCTCCACCGTCAAGGCGCTCCAGTCCATCGGCTACGAGACCATCGCCAGCGGCGACAGCTACAACGACCTGGGCATGATCCGAGCCAGCAAAGCCGGTTTCCTCTTCAAGAGCACCCCTCAGATTATGGCGGACAACGCCGATCTGCCCGCTTATGAGGAGTTTGACGAGCTGCTCAACGCCATCAAAGCCGCTCTGTAACCCTTGCACCCCATGACAAAACCGCCTCAGATATCTGTCAAAACGCAGAAATCTGAGACGGTTTTTTGTTTTTTGGGGCGTGTGGGAGTTATTCTTTTCTGGGCGCTTCATTTACGTCAATAAATTTCCCTCATCCGCCAGAGCGCAATCAAATCCGCAACGCCTTCCACCACCAGCACCCAACCGGCCAGCTTGACGGTAGCGGAAACGGCGGAGAAAGGACGAAAAATCATCATCACGCTGACAAAAACCACGACAGAGGCCATCACCACGCTGAACAGCCAGCCGGGAACGTCCTGATACTTGAGGCGGAGGGCGTTTTCCAGACTGTTGATGCCGCAGACCAGCACAAACAAGCCGATGACGATGGACACAAAGCGAACCAGCATGAGGGTGTGGCTGCACAGATACAAGCCCATGATGACCTTCATCACGCCGAACAGCAGGCTTCCGCCCAGAAAGGCATAGCCTCTGGCGGAAAAATACCGGGTGATATCAAAGATACCACTGATGATGATAACCATCCCCGCCACGGAGAGCAGCATTTTGGTGGTTCCCACCGGGTTTCTCACCAGCAAAATACCGGCCACAAGGAGCAGGATGGAATTCAAGCTGGAGCTGAGACGAATTTTTTCAAACAGATTCATTCTTTTCTCCTTTCCACAAAAGCAGGATGGTTTTTCTTCTGGATACCTTTAGTTTGTCCGAAAATCATGTCTAAATCAAGTACAAATTTTGAAAATTTGAGAAAAATCTGTGAACACGGAAGGCCAAGTCGCAAGAAAGAACCCGCAAAAACAAGAGGCTGTTTTGCCCCCATCGTGCTCACATACAACGGGACAGCAAACAGCCTCCTTTGGTTTTGTCACAAAACGGCTATGCGTGAATTACACACGATCCTCATCACCGAAGGGGTCGCCGCACTCGGGGCAGAAGCGAGGCGGATTGGCAGGATCTTCGGGGATCCAGCCGCACTTATCGCACTTGTACTGGGGAACACCAGCGGGCTTTTTTGCGCCGCATTCCAGGCAGAATTTACCGGTGTTCATCGTGCCGCAGGAGGCGCACTTCCAGCCGTTTTCCTCGGGCTTTTTCGTGCCGCACTCGGGGCAGAACTTGCCGGTTGCGGTTTTGCCGCAGGTGGGGCAGGTCCAACCGCCGACGGCCTTGGGTGCGGGCTTCTTGGTGCCGCACTCCGGGCAGAACTTACCGGTTGCGGTCTTGCCGCAGGTGGGGCAGGTCCAACCATCAGCGGCGGGAGCCTGCTGTGCCTTCTGCTGGGTCACAGCACCATAGAGGTTTTTGAGGTTCAGGCCGCCGCCGGCGTTGATGGCAGCGTTCATGTTCATAAAGCCCATAGCGGGACCGGTTGCGGTGTTGCTGGCCGCCGCTTCCATGGCATTGGCCTGTGCTTCCAGGTAACGAGCAGCGCCCATGCCTGCGTCCTTGAGCATAGCCCGGCGCTGGGCATCCTTAATCATCTTTTCGTCTTCTTCGCTGGCTTTAACGCTGTTGACCCCAAAGCTGACGATTTCAATGCCCCGCTTCTCTGCCCAATCCTTGCTCAACAGCTCGTTGAGGGCATCACGAATTTCAGTGGTATGGCCGGGCAGAGCGGAATAGCGGACACCCATTTCAGAAATACGGGCGAAAGCGGCCTGGAGGTTGGTGAGAATATCGCTCTTCATCTGGCTATCCAAATTGGAACGGTGATACTCATCGGAGAAGTTGGCGCAGACATTGACATAGAACATCAAGGGGTTGACGATGCGGTAGCTGTACTCACCGAAGCAGCGGATGGAGATATCCACATCCAAAGCGCAGTTGCGATCCACCACACGGAAGGGAACGGGAGAGGCCGTGCCGTACTTGTTGCCCATAATCTCCTTGGTGTTGACGTAATAAACCCGCTGATCCATGGCTGCCTGGCCGCCAAAGGTAAAGCGCTTGCCAATGTTGGCCATAACCGCCTTGATGTTGGAAATTTTCAGGCCGCCGGTCATCAGGGAGGGCTCGGTGGTGGTGTCGTAGGTGTACTCGCCCGGCTCGGCGCAGACATCCACAATCTTGCCCTGCTCGACAATCAGCATACACTGACCATCTGCAACCGCAATCACGCTGCCGTTGGAAATGATGTTGTCCGTGCCGTGCTTGTTGCTGGAACGCTTGGAAACTCGCTTCTGACCCTTGACCGCCAGAACATCGGCGGAAAGCGCCTCACAGTAGAAGTATTCTTTCCACTGGTCGCCCATCACGCTGGAGACAGACGCCGCTGCTGCTGCAATAAGACCCATAATAATTCTCCTTTTTGATTTGGTTGAATGAACGTTGTTTGACGTTGATAAACAGTTAAGGAAGCTCGGTTTCATGTACAGAGACCAGGAACCCATCTCCATCCACCAGGTATTCCACAAAGCGAGGGGATTTTTTCTCCCGCTGGTTGTCCAGGAGCGCCTCACAGAAGCGTTTCCCATCCGTGTAACGGGAGTTCAGAGCGCCATCCTCCCTCTCTACGATGGAAAAGGTACAATCATCCTGAAAGGCCGTGGCTCTATCGTATTCCTCGGTTTCGTCCATGATGATAAAATCACAGCCGTCCAAGTCCTCCGGCAGATTGTATTTCTCCATCAGCTTGGCATCCCCGGGAAGCACCAAATCCACGTCATTGATGGAAAAAGCCATCGTGTTTTGGTCTTCTGAGTACTCCTCCAGCTTGATATAACCGGAACGAGCCTCTGTTTTCCGCCAGGTGACGGGTTCCTGCTTCATTCCCTGGCAGAGTTCGTCCCCCTCCAGCCAGGTCAGATTCAGAGTATTCTCTTCCAGCGCTGTCCCATAGCGCCCCCACAGAAAATTGGAGTGGAAGTCCTCGCTTTCCTCCGCTTCGTCACGGAGCGCCAGTCCAATGACAATGGCACTGCTTTCCTCTTCAATCCAATTTCCTTGATAAGCCACCCTGTTACCCAGCAGCTCGGAGGAATACACCACCAGTTCCGCCTGACCTTGGTCAGACAAGCGGAGCCAATGCGCCTCAAAGTTTCCGTTTTCCAGGCAGCGGCTTTGATACCAGCGGCCAGAATAGGTGTTTTTCTCTTCTTTTCCTCCCACAAAATACGGGAAAGTCTCCACTTCCTGAGAAATATCTCCGCTTTCCTCGGCGCTTTTCTCTTCTAACGAGGAATCGGCTGTCTGCTCCACTTCTTGGGGGAGCTGATGCTCATCGGACGGCTCTCCGGCCACAGCGCTGGACGTAGGCAGCGGGGGAAGCTCCCTCTCTCCCACGAAAGACGCTTGCTCATCACCGCAGCCGCTGAACAGCAGGCAACACCCCAAAAGCAAGGCAAAAATACGGTTTTTCTTCATTTCTTTTCCTTTTTCTTTTCCTTCAAGCGATATTGTAACCGACGATTGATAAACAGGGATTGGGAGGGGAAGGAGCAAAGCATTCCTATTGCTTGCTGCTTCGTTTGCTCCAGCCAAACCCGATGCCCTTCCCAATGAGTCGGCCAAGCGTCACACCAATGGCAGTTGGCCAAATAGAATGTTCCATTCCCAGCAAATGTCTCAACACCAACAAGACAACCACAGTGACACAGAAATAGAACAATGTCTCTCCTATGAGCTGAAATGCTTTTCTCATTGATTGTTTCTCCATCTTGCAAATTTAAAACTTGCCGCCTGAGCCGGTGTGCGTTGTACCCGACGAACTGACGTGGGTGGAAGAATCGCCGCTATCCCGCCGCTCCCGCTCGATGGGATGAACTCTTCTCACGCTGCGGAGGAAGATATCCTTGCTATCCGACATCTGCACGCCGTTTTTGGCAATATACTGAGAAGCCTCCACGCCCTTGGTCACGGGGTGGAGATCGGCTTTCATCACACCCAGCGGAATCCAGGACAGCAGGAAACCCAGCGCCAAATCCACCAGAATCATCACCGGGGAGACGCTGGCAGGCTGTGTTTGCTGATAGAGCACCGTTTCGGCTCCCACCAGGAAGGAGCCCGCCGCATTGTACCAGTCTCCCTGCGCCAGATAGGGCTGGAAGTTGTATTCCAGATTGTCACGGGTGTACCGGTCAAAATATTCCATTCCCTTGCCAGTACAGGTCATCCAGTACTCCCGTTCTTCCGCAGCCACCAGCAGCAGGATGCCGTCATGACTGCTTCCGTAGCCGTAACCGTTGTAATCAAAGTAATCATCGGCATAATCCATTACATTGACGCCGTTCAGGGTGTTGATATAGGCCACCACCACATCACAATGGTATTCTTCTTCAATCTCCTCTGCCTTGACGTTCAGCGTGTCCAGCTCCTGTTGGGAGAGCACGCCGGTCTCGTCCACCACCAGCGGAAGGCCGGTTCTTTCCACGGCGGAGGCAGGAAGAATCATCCAGCAACAGGTCAGCAGCACAACCACCAGGGTACACCATACTCGTTTCATGGAAGTCACCCCCTTACAACAGCGCAATCAGCCAGTTAATGGCATATAGAACAGCCCCGATACCGACAGTCAAAATGAGCCTCCATTTCCAGTAAAGACCCTTATCCATGGGCAGGTCGCCCACCAGCTTACCGGTCTGACCGTTCATGGCAAAGGTATATTGCTGTCCATTCCACTTGGTATTGAGAATCCACACCGGAAGCAAGGCGTATTGCACCTTTCCTCGTTTGAGGCGCATATTTTTATGGGTCAGCACCACCGAACCAAAGCCAGTAGTCGTGCTGTCCATGGCCTGCTGTGCGGTGTTGGTGGCACGGTCATCGGCTCGGGCGGTACACTCCTGGGCGGACATATCGTAGCGGTCAGCCAGATAACCGGGCAGATAGGACAGAGAAAAGGGTTTCAGCTCGCTGTAGTCAAAGGGCTCGATAGAGTCCATCAGAGCATCATCCATGCGCTTGGAGCCGTCCACGGGAATTTTTTCAAAATCCACAGCGCCCTTTCGAACGAGCTGATAATATAAGGTTTCCGTAATCTCTTCCCGGCTGGTGCGGTGGCACTGGGTCAGCTCGGCGCTGTAACGCAGATCCGCCACCACTCTGCCGTCATACAGCCAGAAGGGAACATACATTCCCTGCACCTCCTGGATGTGGTTCTCCTTTGCAAAGACCTTGGGCAGCAGCGTTTTTCCGCCATAATACTTCCGCAGGGCATCCTCTGCCTGCTTTTTGGTCACTTTGAAGGGAATCACGAAATCCGGCTTCAAGGCATTGGAGAGCTTTCCGGGAATGATGGTGGGGTTGCCGCAGTACGGGCACATGGTGGCGGCGGTGGAGCTTTCGCAAATCAACTCCGCCCCGCAGGTTGTGCAGTTGTAGGCGTTGAGTTTTTCCGCATCTGCGCCCCAGTCATCATTCAGGTCGGACTCATCCCAGCCTCCGGGGGGAATTTGAGGCTCCTGCGCCACCTGTTGGGTGGCCTGTACCGCCGCCGCATTCTGAGCGCCGTAGAGC
Source organism: Oscillospiraceae bacterium (assembly GCA_024404315.1). Taxonomy (GTDB): domain Bacteria; phylum Bacillota; class Clostridia; order Oscillospirales; family Oscillospiraceae; genus Onthomonas. Next base: position 12,096 of record JAKSQD010000057.1, on the reverse strand, counting down.
TTTTCAATCTCTTCTATGGTGTATTCGCTGTCGCAATAATCGCATTTGAGCTTACCAATGCTTCCGTCAAAATGAAGGGGGCCGGTACACGCCGGGCACTGGTAATTCGTCACTTCGCTTGCCATGTTTTCTTGCTCCTTTCCCCTTTGGACTCCCTTCTCTGAAAAAGAAAAGGGACTTTTCAAAGTATGTTGTCATTTTACCACGTTTCCCTCCGAGCGTCTATAGGCACCGACGTAGAAAAAGAAAAATCCGAACCCCCGGAGGGATTCGGATTGGTTTCCTTGGTTAAGTAAGAGAATTACTCCTCTTCGATAGCACCCATGGGGCACTGAGCTGCACAAGCACCGCAGGAGATGCAGGTATCAGCATCAATGACGTAAGAGGTATCGCCCTCGGAGATAGCACCCATGGGGCACTGCTCAGAGCAGGAACCGCAGGAGATGCAAGCGTCAGTAATCTTGTATGCCATGATGGAAGTCCTCCTTATTTAGTATAGAAACATTGTAGCACATAGACCGAAAAAATCAAGAGGGTTATGAAAAAAAATGTAAAAAAACACAGTAAGCAAATGCTAACCCTGTATAAAAGCCACCTTTTCGGCAAAAATAATGAACAAATCCATCACGAGGAGGGATGACCTTGAAAAAGAAACCCATCAGCCGTCTGCGGGATGCCAAACAGGACGCCGAGTTCGGCTTTGACCTGACCCCGGACATCATCGACGGCATCAACACCATGCGTCACGCCGACCGGAGCAACGCCGTAACCCAGCAGACACACAAAACTCCCAGAAACAACACCCGTCCCATCAGCGATTCTTGAACCTCTTATTTGCTAGGGCAATACCGCATAATAGGGATGTGCGGTGTTGCCCTAGATTCCGGCAAAAATGGTGACGCTCATCGGCGCAAGCGTGACGCTTCCGGTCAGGCGGTAGCACTGCCGCTTTTGCCAAAGGGAGCTATCTTCGCCGTCGCAGAGAAGCCTCCACCGTCCCAGGGGGAGAGTGATGGTTTGCTCTTCCTGGTGGGGATTATAAAACACTGCTACCCGGCTCCATTTTTTGGTACCAGAGAGTGTGAACCCTACGCAGTTCCCCGGAACCTCCAAAAAACGGATTCTTTTCCGAAAAGACGGGGTCATCCGCTGATAAGGATACAACTCCTGCCGCAAGCCCACCAGACCTTGATACCACCGCACCAGGCTTTCAAAAGGAACCGTCCTCGCCCATTGCAGCTCATTGAGCTGTGCGGGGCCAGCATAGCTGTTACCGCTGCCATATTTGGTGCGTCCAAACTCCTCCCCGCTCTGGAAAAAGGCCAAGCCGGGCAGGGTGAGATAAATCCCCGCAATGAACTGATTTTGTTTCAGGCGGTCAGGGGTGGGCTTATCATACGTCCAATCCGCTTTGGAGGCACGGAGGCGATCCCAAAGGGAAAAATTATCGTGACAGGATACATACTGGACAATCTGCGCCGGAGAACGGGCATAACCGCCTCTTTGGGGGTCACTCCACGCCAAAACCGCCTGGCGCAGCGCTTCCGCCGCCTGGGGGGAGTGCTTCCCGCTGCCATAGCCCCGCTCCAAATCCTCAAACGGACTGCCAGCCAGCAAATTTCGGGTGTCATCGCAGAAGATTCCCATATGAACGTCCAGCTTTTTGAGCGCTTCTTTGTTGGCGGGGTAAATTCCCTTGGGCATGGCCGGGGGCAGTGCCGACCACGGCTCACCGTAAGTCAGAATCTGCTTGCCGTTGGGCAGCTCATCCAGCCTTTTGCGAATCAGGCGCATGGTTTCCACATCGTGAATCCCCATCAGGTCAAACCGAAATCCGTCGATATGATATTCCTGTGCCCAATAGAGCACAGATTCCACCATATATTCCCGAAAACAAGGGTTTTCACTGGCGGTTTCCGTGCCGCAGCCGGAGGCGTTGCCGGGTGTACCGTCGGGCATCATGCGGTAAAAGTAGCCCGGCGCTGTCCGCTGAAACCAGGAATGAAAATCGTAGGTGTGATTATACACCACGTCCATGATAACGCCCAATCCGGCCTGATGGATGGCACGAATCATCTCTTTGCATTCTCGCACCCGAACCGCACCATGAAAGGGGTCTGTGGAATAGCTTCCCTCCGGTACGTTGTAATTGAGGGGATCATAGCCCCAGTTATAACCTTGCATCGCTTTGCGCTCGTCAACGGTGCAGTAATCATAAATAGGCTGCAACTGGATGTGGGTCACGCCCAGCTGCTTGAGGTAGTTCAGGCAGGTGGGAACCACGCCCGCATGATCCAACGTGGTGTCCTGCTCCGTGAATGCCAGGTAAGTGCCCCGATGCTTCAAGCTCACGCCGCTGCGGGGATCCCCGGAAAAATCCCTCACATGGGCTTCCCAAATCACGGGAGCCTTGCCGTTGAGTGCAGGGCCTCGGTCTTGGCTCCAGCCCACGGGGTTGGTGGAGGCCAAATCCACCACCATGCTGCGGTTTCCGTTGACACCGCAGGCCAGAGCCCAGGGATCCGCCGACCAGGTGTCCATTCCGGCGCAGTCCGTAATGAAGTACTGATAGTACTGGTTTTTCAGGTTGCCATACAAAACAGCCTGAAAATAGCCTCCTTCCAGCGCCTCCATCTGTGTTTCGCCCAGAAAAAAAGCGCCCGGCTCGTCGTCACTGCCACAGGTAAAGCGCTGTAGCAGCACACCAGACGCTCTAGGAGCCCAAAGGCGAAAGACCGTCCTTGCCGGGGTGTAGTCTGCCCCAAGGGGCATTTTGTGGTTCATTCGCCGTTTCCTCCCAGATGGACATTTACAAAATCATTTTACACAATGCCTTCCAAAACTGCAAGCCCTTTTTTGTCACACAGCAAAAGAAAATCCCAACGATAGAATCTATATTCTCTTTTTTAAGAATCCCACAAAAAAATCAATCCTACCGTTATAATCCTTTCTGTTTTTTTGCAAAATGACAAAAAAGCATTGCCAGATGACAAAAAATCATGTATACTTCTTTTCAAGAGATGTTGATAAAAGAAACCCTCATTTTGAATTGAAAGGACAGATTCTCACATGAAACGCACCAAAATTATCTGCACCCTGGGCCCCGCTTCCGCAAACGAAGAGACCCTGACCGCCATGATTCAGGCCGGCATGAACGTCGCCCGTCTGAACTTCTCTCACGGTACCTATCCCGAACAGCAGGACAAAATCAACCTGGTGAAAAAGGTTCGTGATGAGCTAAACGAGCCCATTCCCATCCTGTTGGACACCAAGGGTCCCGAATACCGCATCGGCGTGTTTGAAAACAAGCACATTGATCTGGCTGACGGCGACACCTTTATCTTCACCATCGAAGATATCATCGGTAACCAGGAGCGTGTCAGTGTTTCCTATAAGGGTCTGGTCAATGACCTGAACGTGGGTGACATCATTCTGGTCAATGACGGCCTGGTTAAGTTCTCCGTCCGTGAGAAAACCAACACTGAGCTGATCTGTAATGTCCTCATCGGCGGCACGCTCTCCGACCGCAAGAGCATGAGCTTCCCCGACAAGGTTTTGAAGCAGATTTACCTCAGCGAGCAGGATAAGAGCGATCTTCTCTTTGGCATCAAGAACGATGTGGACTTTGTGGCCTGCTCCTTCGTCTCCTGCGCACAGGATGTCATGGATGTTCGTAACTTCCTGAACGAGAACGGCGGCGCAAAGATTCAGATCATCGCAAAGCTGGAAAACCGCTCCGGTGTGGACAACGCCGCAGACATTTTGGATCACTGCGAGGGTCTGATGGTTGCCCGTGGCGACCTGGGCGTGGAAATCCCCTATGTGGAGCTGCCCGCCATCCAGAAGCGCCTGATTACCACCTGCCGTTTGAAGGGCGGTCTGGCCATCACCGCCACCGAAATGCTGGAGTCCATGATTTCCAAGCCCCGTCCCACCCGTGCTGAGATTTCCGACGTGGCAAACGCTGTCTTTGACGGCACCAGCGCCATCATGCTCTCTGGTGAGACCGCCGCTGGTAAGTACCCCGTCGAGGCCGTCACCGCTATGGCAAACATCGCTATGGAAGCCGAGAAGAACGTGGACTATGTGAAGCTGTTCGAGCAGAACGATTTCCACCTCCAGAACCTGAACGACGCTCTGTCCCACTCCACCTGCCAGCTGGCCATTGACACCAAGGCTACCTGCATCGTGGCAACCACCCGTACCGGTACCACCGGCAAGATGATCTCTCGTTTCCGTGCCCCCATGCCCATCATCGGCATGACCACCAACGACAAGGCTTATCGTCAGCTGGCTCTGAGCTGGAATGTCCGTCCCGTCATCGTGCCTGAGTTCCACTCCACCGATGTTCTGTTCTATCATGCAGCCGTCGTTGCTCGTGCAACAGACTTTGCTGATACCGGTGACACCATCGTTATCACCGGCGGTATGACCAACGGCGCAAGCGGCAACACCAACCTGATTAAGGTTGAGACTCTGGGTGAGATTCCCCACCGCAAAAACGGCTTTATCGGCTAACAAAGGAACGGAACGGCGGTTTACCGCCACCCCATCCGCTTTCGTTGTGGATGCTTTCTGAACACATGGACTGTAGGAGAGTTCGATTTCCTACAGTCCTTTTTTGCTTTGCGAGAGAATTTAGAAAAGAGTGTGCAGTCTCATTGTAGAACGACACACTCTTTTTCTGACGCTTTTTATACCGTTTTCAGGTCATGAAACCCCTTTAAAATGCACCGCACCGCAAAAAACAGATGGGGCTTGAACTCCTCCAGCGGCATGGGATCATGGTCAAGGATAACAGAATAGCAGCTTCCACTGACCATCTCAATGATGAGATAGAGCATCGTCTCCAAATCACGCCACTCAGAGATGGAATCACGGAAAATCTCCTTGAGAAAATGCTCCACGCCCGGCTCATCCTGATGAATCGCCTGCTTGAACAGTCCCCAGCTGAGATTTTTGTTGATGAATCGGAGGAGCACCGGCTCCCGCTGAAAATGATCCAGAATGGAATTGAGGACAAACATCACACGATCCTCCGGCAGCTCAATTTCCGTCTTTGCCAGATCACGCAATGCCTGATGGCAGATGCTGCGCCCTCGATGGGCGACCAAATGATTGGCAATGTCATATTTATCCCGAAAATAGAGGTAAAAGGTTCCTTTTCCCACTCCTGCGGCGTTGACGATATCAGAGATGGAGGTTTTGGTGATGCCCTTGGTGGTGTACAGCGCAAAGGCGGTATCCAGCAGACGGCTCTGCTTTGACTGCTTGTTCTCTTCCAGCTTTCCCATTCTTCCTCCTCCTTTCGACGCATCTTTTTCTTGTTTCTCTACTATAAATGATTCTGAAATAGAAGTCAACGAGAGATTTCCGTCAAAATAGCCATTCTGACCGGTGGTCAATTTGTTGATTCCTACAAAAAGAGTGACCAGCGGTCAGTTTATGTCCAAAAGCTATTGACCAGTGGTCAGTTTTGTAGTATACTCCCTTTCATCAAACTGACTGTTGGTCAATTCTTTTTGATTCAGGTGATTGCTATGAAACGCTTTGGTGAATGGATCGTTCGACTACGAATTCCCATCATCCTTTTGAGCCTCGTGATGCTGTTTCCAGCGACAGTGGGCATCATCAAGACCCGTATCAATTATGACATTCTCTCCTATCTGCCCGCTGAACTGGAAACGATGGAGGGTCAGGACATCCTTCTGGATGAGTTCGGAAAGGGTGCCTATGCCATCTTCGTCTGCGAGGGCATGGAGGGCAAGGATGCCGCCGCTATGAAGGCAAAGGTGGAGCAGGTTCCCGCCGTGGATACGGTGCTGTGGTATGACAGCCTCTTTGACCTGTCCATGCCCCCCGAAATGCTCCCCTCTGAGGTCTATGATGTGTTCTACTCCGAAAACGGAGAGGGAACGCTGATGTTCATCTTCTTCAACACCACCACCTCGGCGGATGAAACGCTGGAAGCGGTGGATGAGATTCGAGCCATTGCCGGTGAACAGTGCTTTCTCTCCGGTATGTCCGGCATCGTGGAGGACACGAAGCAGCTGATTGAGAAGGAAATGCCGTGGTATGTGGTCATTGCTGCTGTACTGACCGCTATCGTGCTGTCTCTGACGCTGGATTCCTTCTTGGTTCCCATGCTGATTTTGCTCAACATCGGTATGTCGATTCTTTACAATCTGGGTTCCAATGTCCTACGAGGCGAGGTTTCCTTCCTGACCATGGCACTGGTTGCCGTCCTTCAATTAGGCGTGACCATGGACTATTCCATCTTCCTCTATTCCAGCTTTAAGGAGCACAAGGAGCAGTGTGCCGACCCCAAGGACGCTATGGCCGAGGCAATCGCCGCCACCATTGTTTCTATCACGGGTTCCTCCCTCACCACCATTGCCGGATTTATTGCTCTCTGTTTCATGTCCTTCACATTGGGACTGGATTTGGGCATTGTCATGGCAAAGGGCGTTGTGTTTGGCGTGGTGAGCTGCGTCACCGTTCTGCCTGCGTTCCTGCTGACGGCTGACAAGCTCATCGTCAAAACCTCGCACCCCTCTTTGGAGCTGAATACCGAGAGCCTTTCCGCCTTTATTCTTCGTCATTACAAGCTCCTTGCCGTTCTGATGGTGATTCTCTGGATTCCCGCCTACATCGGCAACAGCAATTATCCCGTTTATTACAAGCTGGATACCAGCCTCCCCGCTGAGATGGATTCCGTCAAGGCAAACGAGGCAATGGAGCAGTTTGATATGTCCTCCATCTCCATGATTCTCGTCAGCAGCGACCTTTCCAGCAAGGAAACCCGTCAGATGGCTCATACCATCCAGAATGTGGAGGGCGTGAACTTCTGCTTGGGTCTGGATTCCGTTGTTGGACCCATGATTCCCAGTGAACTGATTCCCGACGAGGCAAAGGAGCTGTTAGAGAGTGAACACTGGAAGCTGATGCTGGTTTCCTCCTCCTATGCCATCGCCACCGATGAAGTAAATGAGCAGTGCGACCGCATCAGCTCCATCATCAAATCCTATGACCCCAACGGTATGCTCATCGGTGAGACCGCCTGCACGAAAGACCTGATTCAAGTCACCGATCACGACTTTCAGGTGGTCAGTGCCGTGTCCATTGGAGCTATCTTCGTGCTGATTTTGCTGGTGCTCAAGTCCATCTCTCTTCCCTTCCTGCTGGTTCTGGTCATTGAATTGGCTATCTTCATCAACATGGGAGCCTCCTTCTATCTGAATCAGACCCTTCCCTTTATCGCATCCGTCTGCGTGGGCACGATTCAGTTGGGAGCCACGGTGGACTACGCCATTTTGATGACCACTCGTTACAAAACGGAGCGTATCGAAGGACACAACAAGGAGGAAGCGGCTTCCATCGCCCTCTCCACCTCCATCCACTCTATTATGACCAGTGCCTTGGGCTTCTTTGCCGCCACCGCAGGCGTGGGCTTCTATTCCTCCGCTGATATGGTCGGCTCCATCTGTATGCTGCTGGGCAGAGGCGCTCTCATCAGCATGGTCATCGTGATTTTGATGCTTCCCAGTATGTACATGGTTTTTGATAAACTCATCTGCAAGACGACTCTGGGTATGGGTCATTGCGACTGAAAGGACAGATTATCATGAAAAAACGAATCATTTCTCTTATTTTGGTCATGGCAATGGCACTGTCCATGCTGACCGGCTGCGGCACTGCGGCTCCTGCGAAGGAAAACAACGTCTCCAATAACGTCTCCAATCAGGCCGTGACCACCATTGCCGATGCCGCAGAGCAGCTCTTTTCCAACCACAGCACCCAGAGCGGCAAAGAGGAAACGGTCTACATCATCGCCGACGCAAACGGCAAGCCTCAAAAAACCGTGGTCAGCGGGTGGCTGAAAAATGAAAACGGTGCGGACAGTCTCAAGGATAAGACCAGCCTCACCAACCTGACCAACGTGAAGGGGGACGGCTCTTACACCGACAACGGCGACGGAACCATCACTTGGGACGCAAAGGGCGCAGATATTTACTATCAGGGAACCACCACCCAGCAGCTCCCCGTTGACGTTTCCATCCGCTATGAGCTGGACGGCAAGGAGGTTTCTCCCGAAGCCCTCAGCGGTGCGAATGGTCACTTAAAAATCACCTTCGACTATCAGAACAACACCGGCAAGCAGGTCAAGGTCAACGGCGAAACCGTCACCATCTATCAGCCCTTCATGATGGTTTCCGGCACAATTCTGAACGGTGAGAAGGCATCCAATATCACCGTGACCAACGGCCAGGTTATCAACAACGGGGATTTGTCTGTAGTGCTGGGAGTTGCTATGCCGGGTCTGCAAGAAAGTCTGGGACTGGACGACCTCAAGGAGGATGACGAAAAGACTCTGGACCTTTCCATCCCCAAAACGGTGGAGCTGGAAGCAGACGTGACTGACTTTTCCCTGATGACCGTCCTCACCGTTGCCACCAATGACGCTCTGGGCAAGCTGGGTTTGGACGATGTGGACTCTGTGGACGACCTGAAGGACTCCATGAACGACCTCAAGGAGGCCACCCAAGAGCTGATGAATGGTGCTGATGACCTCCATGACGGTATGCAGGAGCTGTCCGACGGCACGGGTGATCTGGACAAGGGCGTAAACGACCTCAACGAGGGAGCAAAACAGCTCAACGACGGAGCATCTGAGCTGAATGATGGTGCTTCTGCTCTGTATGACGGCACAAAGACCCTCAAGGATGGCACATCTGACCTGAAAAAGGGAGCGTCTGACCTGAATGAGGGAGCCTCTGAGCTGAATGACGGTGCGGGTGCACTGAAAAACGGCTCCACTACACTGAGCGACGGCATGAATGACCTTGCCAACGGAGTAACTGCATTGAATGAGGGAGCCTCTTCCCTCAAGGATGGTACATCAGCGCTGACGAAGGGAGCATCTGACTTGAAGGACGGCATGGATGCTTTGAACGCTGGCACATCCGACCTGAAAGACGGTGCTGACGCTTTGGATCAGGGTACCAGTGAGCTCAAGGACGGAACCTCGGCTCTGAAAGATGGCAGCTCCACCTTCTTCGGCAAGCTCAAGGAGTACCTTGCCGGTGTCAGTGATGTAGATGACGGAATCAAACAGATTGCCCAGAATACGCCCGCTCTCGCAGCCGGTGCTTCTGAGGTAAACGAAGGCGTAACCGCACTGAAAACAGGCAGTGAGCAGCTTGTGAATGGTTACGAGGGCGAAAATGGAGCCGTGTCCGGTGCAAAGGCTCTGAGCGAAGGAGCGGAGCAGCTGAGGGATGCCGTAAAGGAAAACGCCCAGGAAATCAGCCTCTCCGATGAGCAGCAGAGCGCCATTGCCTCCGCCGGTTCCAGCGGGGCAAAGGGATACGCCGGAGCCTTTGCACAGACCATTTGCGGCAGCATGGCAGACAGCGTAAGCGCTCAAAAGACGGATATCGTTTCCCAAGCAAAAAGCTCTGCCAAGGAGCAGGCAGGAAACGCCTCTCTGAGTAAGGAGCAGCTGGGCAGCATTCAGAATTCCGCCTCTGATGCCGCACAACAGAGTGTTTTGAACAACGAGGCAGCCGGAGAAATGGTACAGCTCCTTGCGGCGGCACTGGAAGCACAGGGAATGCCCACGGAGCAAGCAAAGGCCACGGCTGAGAACAGCGTTCGTATGCTGGCCGGTTCTGTGGCAGCGAACACCGCCGGAACGGTGGCAGAAAGCGTGGTGTCCACCATGGCTTCCTCCGTGGCGGAGCAGGTAGCGGGAACGGTTGCCGAAACGGTGGTGGATGGTGTCGCAGCGTCCGTGAGTGGCCGCTCCGATGACATTGAAGCAGCTCTTGCTGCTCCTTTGGGCGAGCTGGGAGCCGGTATCGCCTCTCAGACCGCTTCCACGATGATGGACAGCGTAAACGGACAGATGACCCCTGTTTTTGAAGCCTTGAAAGCAGCAACCGAGCAACTGGCAAGCGGAAGCTCTGCTCTGAGCGATGGCGTGGAACAGCTCTATGCCGGAACCAAACAGCTTTCTCAGGGATTGGATACCTTAAAAGACGGTACGGAAGCCCTGGCGACCGGCGCAAAACAGCTGGATAGCGGTGCGCAGGAGCTGGCAGGCGGCTCCACCACATTGAACGAAAACAACGATGCACTGCAAGGCGGTGCGCAGGATATTGCCGCCGGAGCCCAAACGCTGGATGAGGGTGCAGCTGCGCTAAAGGCAGGAAGCTCGGCTCTGAAAGAGGGAACCGATTCCTTGAAGGATGGAGCGGACGCTCTGGCAGTGGGTGCCGGTACGCTTCAGGAGGGAACAAAGACGCTGGATAAGGGCGCAGGCGCACTGAAAGATGGCGCAAACGCTGCGGATGTTGGAGCCGGAAAGCTGAATCAGGGAGCAAAAGACCTGGCAGATGGTGCGGCTGCTCTGGCGAACGGAGCCGGTCAGCTGAACGCTGGAACAAAGGAGCTGGCGGACGGAGCCAAAACGCTGGACGATGGTGCTGGTACGCTTTCAGACGGCGCAAAGGCGCTGAGTGACGGTACAAAGGAGCTGTCTTCCGGTACATCCGACCTTTACGACGGCACTCAAAAGCTGGATGACGGCATGGTAGACCTGCTGGACGGCGTGAAACAGCTACTGGACGGCACAGGTGATTTGGCAGACGGCGTGAAGGAATACAACGAAGAAGGAATTGAAAAGCTAACAGATTTGGTTCTGAACGATTTGGAGGGTAGCTGGCAGCGCCTCAAGGCAGTACAGGATTATGCAAAGGAGTACACCTCCTTCGGCGGTGCGATGCCCGATATGGATTGCAGCGTGAAGTTCATTTATAAGACCGAAGGGATTGGATAAAAAGGAAAATTGCTTCCTCCTATAACAAAAGAGCATCGGTGGTCGTAAAAAATCACCGATGCTCTTTTGCTGTTATGATTGTGTTTTGAGCCGTAAAGGATTCAGCAGGGTTTGCGCCGCTTGTGTCAGCTGCTCTTGGGTCAGACTTTCGGAAACCCACAAGGCAGCTATTTCTTTTCCGTTGCGGACAATGGTATAATTGGGTAATTCATCCCGCAAATCCCCTTCTACTTGGTCGGCCAGCCCCAGCGTGACACAGCTGTATTTTTTGCTTTCAATCCGCAGCTCTTTCCACTTTTCTGAGTAAGAAGCTCGTTGAACCAGGAAAGAACCTTGTTTTTCGTACTCTGCGACGATAAAATCTTGAGGAGAGAGCGCCAGCGTTTCTGCGGTAACAATGTCAGGGTGGAGATTTCTCCATGCCATTCCGTTAAGACTGGAAAGCTGCTGAGAAGGCAGCAGAATAGAAAGAAGCAGGGTCAGCAGAAGCACACACCCTGGAGCCAGGATTCCGTAAAACCGGAACAGCAGACAGAAGATGATTTCTCCCGCAAGAACGCCTACCGCCCAGGGCAGCGGAAGCAGTGCAAACACAATCGCAACGGGTAAAATCAGCCACCAAATTCGAATCAACCCCAACATCCCACAGCGTAGAACATAGAAAACTGATTTGGATGGTTGAAGAGCGGGACGGAAGCCCCGAAAAATGCCCCAAAAGACCAGACATAAGGCACAAACTGTCACTGGAATCCAAGTGAGATGAAGAAATGCGCTCAAGTGATCCAAATACCAGACAGGATGCCAGCGGTTCCACAAAGCGGAAAACGCCGCAGAAAGCAGGAACAAAACGGATTGCAAACCATTCAGAAACGCCGCATGGCGATTATTTTCTTTTATATTTTCGGCACATTCTGGTGTGCGGCAGGGCATGGAGCAATAAATATTCACATCGTTGATGGTGCAAATGGCTTCCCATCCCTGAGCAGCCCGGAGCGCCACCATAGCCTCCAATTCCTCCTCTGAGCAGAAGGTTCGAGGCTCCACATCATAACGCAGCTCCGTGCGCTTTGTGGGGAGAAAGATTCCAAAAAAGTGTCTTCCGTCCGTCGTTTTTTTCAGCTCCCAGCCTTGGCTGGCAAGGTGATTGAAACGCTCTCGAAGGGTCAAATAATCATCAGGTGAGCCGTATAACCAAACATACTTGCATTTTTTCAAGAAAATTCACCTCGTTGGAAACAGACAAAGAAAAAAGCTCA
>JAKSQD010000056.1 GCA_024404315.1 Oscillospiraceae bacterium | reverse complement strand
GAAGAAACTTATGGAAGAAATACCCGAAGCCTTTGGGCTGAAATTCCGGTGTTTTGTCATTGAAGGATGTGCCTTTTTTTGTCAGCTCATCATCTCCGGCGATTGCGTCCTTGGCCTTTTCCAGCCACACCCATTTTAATTCCTTTTTCAGAGCGGTCAGCAGGTCATCCATCGTTTGATAGCGCTTTTCATACGAAATGGCCATGCCCTTTTCCAAAATGGAGTTGCTCTTGGGGGAAATGGGCTCCAAAATGTCGTTGGGCAGGTGGAGCTTTGGATCCTCGAAACGCTCGATGACCGGAACGGGCGGCTTTCCGGTGATGCAGAAGAGAATGGTTGCGCACATGGCGTAGACATCCGACCACGGGCCAACCTTTCCGTGTTCAATCTGCTGCTCATGAGGGCTGTAGTTGTCTTTCGAGAAGGGACGAGAGACCGTAGCGCCCTTTTCCAGCGCTCCTTCAATCACCTTTGCTGCACCAAAATCCAACAGCCGCACCGTTTCATCCTCCTGCACCATGATGTTGCTGGGGCTGATGTCACGGTGAATCAGATGGTAGTCCTGATGGATGCGGTTCAATTCCTCCATCAGCGGTGCCAGCATCCGAATGCAGTCGGAAAAGGCCATTTTTCCCTTTTGCCGGATGTATTCCCTCAAGGTGACACCTTTCACATAGTCCATCACGACGTAAGCGGTGTTGTTGTCAAAAAAAGCGTCTCTGACCGGCACAATCAAAGGGCAATCGGTGATTTGAGCCACTCGGCGTGCTTCCGCCAACAGGTCTTCGGTATATTGGGTGTGGTCGGTGTGCCATGTGATGGCATTGCCGTTTTGGTTGTCTCGGGTCACTTCACCCTGGGGAAAACACTCCTTAATGGCAACAATGGTTCCGACCCGGTTGCGCCCCTTGTAGGTGATGCCGAAGCCGCCCTCCCCCAGCACCTCTTTGACCTGGTAGGAATGGTGATCCAAAAAGCTATATTCTTTTAGAGCATAGACAGGATTGAGCTTGGTTTCTTTCTCGTTCATTTTGACCGCTCCTTTCGTAGAAATCACGTTCGCTGGAAAAATTTCATTTGCATCATCATAGCATTTCCCCAACGTAAAGTCAAATTATGAACAAAAAAAGCAGTGCCGACCGGGAAGGTTAGCACTGCCTTGTGATGTTTCTCACAGTTGAAAGAGCCGCTTGCTCAGTTCCAGGCTCTTTCCGCTGGGGTCGCTGTTCATAAAATGAATCTGACCCTTGTGGGTGTAGTCGTTGAGGATGGCATCCTGCTCCAGGAGGTAATGGGTCTCCCGAGCGGTTCCCGCTCCTCCGTCGTAAAACTTGACCTTGCCGCCGAGCACCTTTGCGATGTCGTCCCGGAGGAACGGATAGTGGGTGCAGCCGAGCACCACGGCGTCCACGGGGTTCTCGATGTAGGGAGCCAGCAGCCGCCGCAAAAAAGCGTCCAGCTCGTCGGTGTGGAGCAGGTCACGCTCTACGAACTCCATCAGGCCGGGAGCGCTGAGTGGAATCAGCGTTGCGGTGCGCTCGTATCGCTCCATCAGCAGGCGGCACTTGGGCTGATTCACCGTCAGTTCGGTGGCCAGAATCAGCACCCGTCCGCCGGGGTTCTGAACTGCCGCCGGTTTGATGGCGGGTTCCAGGCCGATCATAGGAATGGTGGGATATTTCTCTCGGAGGGAGACAATGGCGGCACTGGTGGCGGTGTTGCAGGCCACAACAACGGCTTTTGCGCCCATGTCCAGCAGCTGGGCGACCCGATCCATGGTCAGGCTCCGCACCTGCTCCACAGGGCGGCCACCATAGGGGGCGTTGGCGCTGTCGCCGAAGAAAAGATAATCCTCGTAGGGCATGAGTTTATATAATTCTCTCAGCACACTGATTCCGCCCATGCCGGAGTCGAACACGGCGATGGGGAGGCTGGCTCGTTTGGTCAAGGGAACTCACCTTCTGCTCGAAGTGGATTGATAAAGAAAACGTTCAGACATTTCTTTTTCCCATTATACCACATTTCCTTCATTCGTCAAATTGAATTACTTTCGAGTTTCCGCAAAATGAGTCGAAGTAGCAAAGTCTCTATGGGGAAGGCGCTGAGAGCGTGTTTTAAAAGGAACTTGTTTTTTCGGTTGAACTACCTTTCGGCTGATATCGGTGCATTTCAATGTATTTTGCCACCCAAGCCGGGTCATCATAATCGCTATATTCGCTCATCTGGCAGCCGTAACACAAATCGGCTGCTAGCACTCCTCTTTCCTGCGTCCCTTTTGGACGAGTTCCATCTCTTGTTGTTTCTCCTCACGATAGAAATCGTCAAAATTACGAAAAAATTCTTGGTGATAGTAAGAAAGTGGGTTGGTATCTATTGGAATCACCCCCTTGTCAGCTAACGCCGACATCCCCCCTGTTAGGGGGGACAGAACTTTTTATGTGCCTATTTTGAGAAACACCGAAAGGATATTCCGGCTTATGCGCTTCGTCACGAGCTGGGATTACGAAATTCCAGTAATCGTGTGGAAAAAGCCAATGATTTGGTTGTTGCACACCGTCAAAAGAAAAACGGTATGAGCTGGTCAACAGAAGGTAGTGGCTCTCTTGCTGCTCTTCAGACGATGTTCCTCAATCATGATTCTTCTACTTGGCTTTCCTCTAAAACTTTGTCCTGTTTTTGCGTTTCAGCGGCTTGACGGGGATACTATGCCCTTTTCATCCGCACAGGTAGAAAACACTCCCTCTGTCCGGTGACAAATGGGACACAAAGACCCCCGCAGCTCCCGTTTTTGAGCGCTGCGGGGGTTTGTTTAGGGATTTTTTCTTTCAGAGCCTCTTAGGGCGGAAACAGGTTAAAATCATCGGCAAACGATTAAGAATTGATCTCATTACCGGTATAAAGCTGATAATACTTGCCCTTGCGCTCAATGAGCTGGTCGTGCGTGCCACGCTCAATGATGCGACCCTGCTCCAAGACGATGATGCAATCAGAGTTACGGACGGTAGACAGGCGGTGAGCAATGACAAAAGTGGTTCTGCCGTGCATCAGAGCATCCATGCCGTCCTGCACCAGTTTCTCGGTACGGGTATCAATGGAGGAGGTTGCCTCGTCCAGAATCAACACAGGAGGATCGGCAACAGCGGCACGGGCGATGGCCAACAGCTGGCGCTGACCCTGGGAGAGGTTCGCACCGTCACCATGCAGCATGGTGTTGTAGCCATCGGGCAGATGGCGGATGAAGCTGTCGGCGTTGGCCAGCTTTGCGGCGGCTACACAGTCCTCATCGGTGGCATCCAGCTTGCCGTAACGGATGTTCTCCATAACGGTTCCGGTAAACAGGTGGGTATCCTGAAGAACGATGCCCAGAGAACGGCGGAGATCGGCTTTCTTAATCTTGTTGATGTTGATGCCGTCGTAACGGATTTTACCATCCTGGATGTCGTAGAAACGGTTAATCAGGTTGGTGATGGTGGTTTTACCAGCGCCGGTAGAGCCGACAAAGGCGATCTTCTGGCCGGGTGTTGCGTAAAGCTTAATGTTATGGAGCACCATTTTGTCATCCCGATAACCGAAATCCACGTCATTAAAGACGATATCACCGGTCAGCTCGGTAATAGTGGTGGTTCCTTCGGCACGGTGAGGATGCTTCCAGCCCCACACACCGGTGCGCTTGGGAGATTCCATCAGCGTGCCGCCTGCCTTGACCACATTGACCAGCGTGCAATAGCCTTCGTCGGTCTCGGGCTTCTCGTCCAGCACCTTGAAGATACGGTCAGCGCCAGCCAGAGCCATGATAATAAAGTTAAACTGCTGAGAAATCTGGTTGATGGGCATCATCAGGCTGCGGTTCAGGGTCAGGAAGGAGACCAGACGACCCAGAGTGAAGCCGCCAAAGCCGCTGATGGCCAGGGTTGCACCGACCACGGCGCAAATCACATAATTGACGTTGCCCAACTGAGCATTGATGGGGCCAAGAATATTGGCAAACTGATTGGCGTTGTAAGCGCTGTCATAGAGGTGCTCGTTGCGCTTGGTGAACTCCTCCAGGGTCTTCTCCTCGTGGCAGAAGACCTTGACCACCTTCTGACCCTCCATCATTTCCTCAATGTAGCCATTGATGGAGCCG
Source organism: Oscillospiraceae bacterium (assembly GCA_024404315.1). GTDB lineage: Bacteria > Bacillota > Clostridia > Oscillospirales > Oscillospiraceae > Onthomonas. The sequence goes on along the minus strand of JAKSQD010000056.1, from coordinate 15,636 downwards.
AGGTCTTTCTGCTGCGCCACAAAGTACTTGGCGGACAGACCAGCCAGCTTTTTGGTGACAAAGAGCATCAAGGCAACCACAATCAGAGAAACCAAAGTCAGCACGGGAGACATCCGAATCATGGAAATCAGCACGGTCACGATGGTGACAGAGCTGTTCACCAGCTGAGGGATGGACTGGGAAATCATCTGGCGCATGGTGTCGATGTCGTTGGTATAGACAGACATGATATCACCATGAGCGTGGGTGTCAAAGTACTTGATGGGCAGGCTCTCCATGTGGGTGAAGAGGTCATCACGGAGCTTTTTCTGCGTACCCTGATTGATGTAAATCATCAGGCGGTTTTGGGTGAAGGAAGCGAGAATACCGATGGCGTAAAAGCCAGCCACACGGGTCATGGCGGTCAGCAGGCCGCTGAAATCGGGGTTATCCATGGCCAGCAGAGGCATGATATAATCGTCAATCAGGGACTGCATAAACAGCGTGCCCTGAACGGTGGAAAGAACCGTGATAAAGATACAGCAGAGGATGATAATCCATTGAACTGCGTAGTTCTTCATGATATAACCCACGGTTCGGGCAAACAGCTTGCCAGGGTTTTCGATGATGGGTCTGGGACGACCACGCATTCCTCTCGGTCCGGGCATTACTGCTCACCTCCGTTCTTCTGGTCGAAGTCGCCGCCGCCCTGGGTCTGGCTGTCGTAAACTTCGCGGTAAATGGCGTTGTTCTGCAACAGCTCCTCATGAGTGCCAAAGCCGTTGACCTTGCCGTCATCCAAAACAATGATGCGGTCAGCGCCCTGTACAGAGGAAATACGCTGGGCGATGATGAGCTTGGTGGTCTCAGGGATAAACTCAGCAAACGCTTTGCGGATTTTTGCATCGGTGGCGGTATCCACAGCGCTGGTGGAGTCGTCCAAAATCAAGACCTTGGGCTTCTTCAGCAAGGCTCTGGCGATGCAGAGGCGCTGCTTCTGTCCGCCGGAGACGTTGGAGCCGCCCTGCTCGATATAGGTATGGTACTTTTCGGGCATCCGCTCGATGAACTCATCAGCGCAGGCTAGCTGACAAGCCCGGATGCACTCCTCTTCGGTGGCGTTCTCATCGCCCCAGCGGAGGTTATCCAGAATGGTACCGGAGAAGAGCACGTTTTTCTGCAAAACCACAGAGACCTCATTGCGGAGCGCCTCCATGTCGTACTCCCGGACATCCAGGCCGCCTACCTTCACGCTGCCCTCTCGGACATCATAGAGACGGGAAATCAGATTGACCAGACTGGTCTTGGCGGAACCGGTACCGCCGATGATGCCGATGGTCTCGCCGGAGCGAATATGAAGGTTGATATTCTCCAAAACGTCGTTGCCGTCGGCCTTGTATGCAAAATGAACCTGGTCAAAGTCGATGGAACCATCAGCCACCTCCAAGACAGGCTTTGCGGGGTTGGTGATGCTTGGAACTTCGTTGATGACCTCAGCGATACGCTCACCGGCTGCCAAGGACATGGAAGACATGACGAAAATCATGGAAAGCATCATCAGGTTCATCAGAATGGTCATGCAGTAGGAAAACAGCGCAGTGAGCTGACCGGTGGTCAGGCCAAGGGCGGCATCGTTTCCGCTGGCAACAATCATGTTAGCGCCCAGCCAGCTCAACAGCAGGATGCAGGAATAGATGGTGGCCATCATCAGAGGAGCGTTCCAGGCCACAATACCCTCAGCCTTGCAGAACATTTTGTAAAGGTTGCCGGAAGCGCTCTTGAACTTCTCCTTTTCGTACTCTTCACGGACATAAGCCTTGACCACTCGAATGGCGGAGATATTCTCCTGCACAGAAGCGTTCAGGGCGTCATACTTCTTAAAAACCTGAGAGAAGTACTTCATGGCCTGAGTAGCAATGAGGAACAGGAAGAAGCCCAGAATGAGCACAGCGACAAAGTAAACGCTGGCCAGCTTTGCATTGATGGTAAAGGCCATAACCATAGCGCAAACCAGAGAGATGGGCGCACGAACACAGATTCGTAACAGCATCTGGTAAGCGTTCTGGACGTTCGCCACGTCGGTGGTCAGGCGAGTGACCAGACCCGCTGTGGAGAATTTGTCGATGTTGGCAAAGGAAAAGCGCTGGATGTTCTCAAACATTGCCTGACGCAGATTCTTTGCAAAGCCAGCAGAAGCTTTTGCGCCGTACTTACCGCCCATGATGCCTGCAAACAGACCAACAAAGGCGCAGACAATCATAACAGCACCCATCAGATACACATGGGGTAAATTGCTGTTTTGAATACCCACGTCCACGATGGAGGCCATGAGCAGGGGAATGACCATCTCCATGATGACTTCCAGTACCATAAAGACAGGGGTCATGAAAGACGGGCGCTTATACTCCTTCACCTGTGCGAAAAGAGTTTTCAGCATGTGAAATAATTCCTCCTTTTGGCTTGTCAAATGGGTTTCTGTGGTGAAATTTTCATTGTGTTTCACCGCTTATTCCCTGTTTTTCAAGCGTTATGATAATTCAGCTTTCATTATATGCCTGATAGTTGCCTGTGTCAATAATTCCATTCTCGAAACAATTCGCTTTCAAACAATTCTTTGATGAATTTTGTTCTTCTTTTTCGCTAAAGCGTAAGAAGTTAGTCACCAGAAACCACCAAACTGTGGATTTTATCCAAGAAAAGTTTTCAAATGCCCCTTGACAAATGCCACCGGATATGCTAGGCTTTTTTTAGCCATATGACTGACGGAACGTGGACGCAACCACAGGGAGTATGGTGTTATTGTGCCGACCGTCTGGGCAAATCTTGTCCGGGTGTGTGGGCTTTTTTTCTACCCTAAAGCAGAATCCTCCATCCTATCCATATATAAAACACGATCAAACAAAAGGAGACCTGTCTTATGATGACCGATATCGAAATTGCACAGAGTACGGAAATGCTCCCCATCGGCGTTGTCGCCGAAAAAGCAGGCATTGACCCCGAGCTGCTGGAATACTATGGCAAGGTTAAGGCCAAAATTGACATCACCCCTCTGCGGAACACCCCCCGCAAGGGCAAGCTGATCCTGGTGACAGCCATCAACCCCACCCCCGCTGGCGAGGGCAAAACCACCACTTCCGTGGGTCTGGCAGACGCTCTGTCCAAGCTGGGCAAAACCACCATGCTCTGCCTGCGTGAGCCCTCTCTGGGTCCCGTTTTTGGTGTCAAGGGCGGCGCAGCGGGCGGCGGCTACGCCCAGGTCATCCCCATGGAGGACATCAACCTCCACTTTACCGGTGACTTCCACGCCATTGGCGCTGCCAACAACCTGCTGGCCGCTATGCTGGACAACCACATTCAGCAGGGCAATTTGCTGGATATCGACGTGAAGAACATCACCTGGAAGCGCTGCGTTGACATGAATGACCGTCAGCTCCGCAATGTCATTGATGGTCTGGGTGGCCGTATGCAGGGCGTGCCCCGTGAGGACGGCTTTGATATCACCGTTGCCTCTGAGGTCATGGCGGTTCTGTGCCTGGCCTCCGACCTGAAGGATTTGAAAGAACGTCTGGGGCGCATCATCGTGGCTTATGACCGCAAGGGCAACCCCGTCACTGCACACGACCTCAAGGCGGAAGGCGCTATGACCGTTCTGCTGAAGGATGCCATCAAGCCCAACCTGGTGCAGACGCTGGAGCACAATCCCGCCATTGTCCATGGCGGCCCCTTCGCTAACATCGCCCACGGCTGCAACTCCGTTTCCGCCACCGACACCGCTATGAAGCTGGCTGACTATGTTGTCACCGAGGCCGGCTTCGGTGCTGACCTGGGCGCTGAAAAGTTCCTGGACATCAAGTGCCGTGCCGCAGGCTTTGACCCCTCCGCCGTGGTCATCGTGGCCACCGTCAAGGCGCTGAAATACAACGGCGGCGTACCCAAGACCGAGCTGGGCAAGGAAAACGTGGAAGCCCTGGAAAAGGGTCTGCCCAACCTGCTCAAGCACATCGAAAACATCACCCAGGTGTTTGGTCTGCCCTGCGTGGTCGCCATCAATCGTTTTACCCAGGACACTGACGCTGAATTGAACCTCATCCGTGAGAAATGCCAGGAGCTGGGCGCAAACGTGGCCATGAGCGAAGTTTGGGGCAAGGGCGGCGAAGGCGGCTTAGAGCTGGCTGAGGAAGTTCTGCGCCTGTGCGAGCAGCCCCACGAGTTCCATCACGCCTATGAGCTGGACTGCACCATCAAGGAAAAAATCGCCACCATCGTGGAGAAGGTTTACGGCGGCTGCGGCGTGACCTACAGCAAGCAGGCCGCTCAGTCCATCGCCAAGCTGGAGGAACTGGGATATGGCAAGCTGCCCATCTGCATGGCAAAAACCCAGTATTCTCTCTCCGACGACCAGACGAAGCTGGGTCGTCCCCAGGGCTTTACCATCAATGTCTCCAAGGTCAAGGTTTCCGCTGGCGCTGGCTTTGTTGTGGTTCAGACCGGCGACATCATGACCATGCCCGGCCTGCCCAAGGTTCCCGCCGCCGAACGGATTGATATTGACGAAAACGGCAAGATTGTTGGCTTGTTCTGATAGATCTTCTCTTTTTGTGAATAGTCTGTGTCAGAATTATGAAATTTTGCTGAAAACTTCCAATTTCCTCTTGCGTTTTGCGAATCAATCCGCTAAAATGTTACTCAGATAAGATCAGCGATTGGAGAAGGTCTCCTTCTTCCAAATCGCTGAACCGTGTATGATTCTCACACTCATTTCAGGAGGAACCAACCATGTCATTTAATTTTGAAGCTCTGAAGAAGAAAGTAAACGAGATCGCCGCTCAGGCAACCGAGATGGGCAGAGCTGGTGCTGTGCGCTCCCGTCAGCTGGCCAACGCCGCAAAGCTGAAAGCCAACAATCTGGGTGAGGAAGATACCATCCGCAAGGCATACATCGAGATGGGTAAGCTGTACTTCGAAAAGTACGGCCAGAATCCCGAGGATGATTTCGCCGCCGCTTGCAGCACCATCATCGAAGCTCAGGCTGCGATTGCCGCCAACAACGCCTTGATTGAAGAGCTGGTGTCCAAGGATGAGCCTGACGTTGAGGTCGAAATCGTGGAAGAGGCCGCTGAAGAAGTGAAGTCCGCCGTCGAAGAGGCCGTTGACGCTGTTGAGGATGCTGTGGATGCCGCCGCCGAAGAGGCCGCTCCTGTTTTGCAGGCCGTCGAGGAGGTCGTGGATGCCGTGAAGGAGGCTGTCGCTGAGGAAGCCGCTCCCGTCGTCGAGGCTGTCGAAGAGGTTGTGGAGGAAGTCGCTGAGAAGATCGCCGACGCTCAGGAGGAAAAGACCGAGGAATAAACCCTCCTTATCAACAAACTGATTCCCACAGTTGGATTTCGGTCTGACTGTGGGAATTTTTCTGTGTTTTTTTAACATAGAATTGAATTGCCGATTGAGCTGTGCTATAATCCACTTTATACGCCTGGAAAGAGAGGAATTCTTTATGATTTATAACAATATTCTTGAGGCAATGGGGCACACCCCTCTGATTCGCCTCAGCCGCATGAATCGACCCGGCAACGCAGAAATTCTCGTGAAGTTTGAAGGGCTAAACGTGGGCGGTTCCATTAAGACCCGCACCGCCTTCAACATGATTGAGCAGGCCGAAAAAGAAGGGCTGCTGAACCCCGACACCATCATTGTGGAGCCGACCAGCGGCAACCAGGGCATTGGTCTAGCGCTGGTCGGTGCAGTGAAGGGCTACCGTACCATCATCATTATGCCCGATTCTGTGAGCGAGGAGCGCCGCAAGCTGGTCAAGCACTACGGCGCAGAGGTTCTGCTGATCCACGACGCCGGAGACATTGGAGCCTGTATTGACGAGTGCTTGCAGACCGCTTTGCGGATGCAGCGTGAAAACCCCAAGGTATTTGTTCCCCAGCAGTTCGCCAACCCCAATAACACCATGGCGCACAAGAACCATACCGCTCTGGAGCTGATGGAGCAGGCAGCCTGCCCCATTCACGGCTTCTGCTCCGGCATCGGCACCGGCGGAACCATCACCGGTATCGGCGAGGTGCTGAAAGCTCAGAATCCCAGCATGGAGATTTGGGCCGTGGAGCCCGAAAACGCCGCCATTCTCTCCGGCGGCAACATCGGAACCCACCTCCAAATGGGCATTGGCGATGGCATCATTCCCGATATTCTGAACCAGAACATCTATGACAGCGTGTGCATTGTCACCGACGAGGAAGCCCTGGACACCGCCAAGCGTCTGGCTCGTGAGGAAGGTCTGATGTGCGGCATCTCCTCTGGCACCAACGTGGCCGCCGCCCTCAAGCTGGCCGAAAAGCTGGGCGAGGGAAAAACCGTTGTCACCATCCTGCCCGACACCGCCGAGCGTTATTTCTCCACGCCGCTGTTTGAGGACTAAGCACCTATCCCCATTCCCGTTTCATAACGAATTAACTCCCCATCTGTCCGGGCGTTTGCTCAGGCAAATGGGGAGTTTTTTCAGGACAAATCAGGCGGGATTCCACCGGACGTTTACGGAATCCTGATACCTCCGCACCACGGAGACCTCAGTGGAATAAACATGGTACGTTTCGCCGTTTAAGGCGGGTGGATCGCCCAGGCTGGTATGATAGCAGGCCACAAAGCGTGCTCCGGTGGCATCCAGCACAATGAGACAGCTATCCTCCAAATGATACGAAGCGCTGCTGAAAATGGCCAGGCGGGAACCATCCCAATCATAAGAAACATTGGACGAGCTAAAAAGAAGGTAAGACCAATTTCCCCTCTGGAACTCCTCAGCCAACCAAGCAGGAACCTCTCCTAGCTGTGCTTCTCCAGGCAGAGCGACGGTGAACGCCTCTTCCCACCGCTCGTTTTCCTGCGTGAGAACGGTCAGCGTTTGATTGCTCCAATGAATCACCAGATAATCCTGCCCAACAAAGACTTGGTCGCAGTCAACAGGCTTTCCGTTGCCGGTCAGCTCCAGTCTTTCAACCTCAGCGGCGGTTTCTGCATCAAAAACGGTAAGAAAACGGCGTTCATTTTGATCCGAGGTGAAAAGCAGCACCTTTTTTCTATCCTTGGAGGCCTCCACGGTCATCATCCGCTCGCCCTCCGGCAAGGAATAGATGGTGCGAATCTGATCGGCGAGGACGGATTCCACACAAAACGTATCTTTTGTGACTACTTCGCCGTTTTCATCCTCACATTCCATGACGACGGGAATGGTATCATAAGGAAGGAAATAGACCCCTAAGCCTCCCGGCACCTGACTGAAATCTATGTCCGCACTGGGTTCGATGGAGAAATAAATTCCACGATCCGTGAGTGCGCTGGCGGTTCGAATCATCGCTTCTCGATTCAAGCTATAGTTACCATCATAAAATTCTCCCTGCTTGGTGATGGTAAGGGTCAAAACATCCTCCTCCCGGACAGGAAACCGAAAGAAATTGCGAAGACCCTGATCTACTTTGTGGTATTGCGCCAGCCGTTCATCTGAGGAATTTCTTGTGCCGTTTTTCACTTCTTCCATCATACACCGATATTCCTCCTGCCGTAACACCACACAATCCCAACTCAACTCATAATCATATGGGAATCTCAAGTCCCATTGGATGGGATACTCATCATAGTAGTCAGACAGCTTACAAGAAACTGTCATTTCTCCGGTCTTTTCCAGGTTGCTCAATGCTTCTGTGATTTCCGGCTGGTTCCAGATTTCCTGATACACCCACTCTTGACGAAAATCGTCACGCTCTGTGGAGGTATACCCCATATTGCTGGGAATCATCAAATCCAGGCCGGTCCATTCCTGGTAAAAGTCAAAGTCTACCGCATCATTGATGAGGGTAGCTTCCGCCGGTGATGTCTGCCCCGGATGATAGGAAAGCTTCCATTGAAGGGAATCGTCAAAGAGACGCATTTCCTCGGTCAGCTTGATATCCTGCACCTCCTTGGAATCGCCCATCAAAACCGTTTCCGTGATATCAACGGTTTTGATGTCATGGGAAATGCCCATACAGGCAGAAACCAGCAGTCCAACAGACAGGCACAAGCACAAAATCAAAGCAAAAAGGCTCTTTTTCATAAAAATTCCTCCTTTTAACGCTCCTCGTCCAGCTCTTCCAGCGCCTCCATCACCCGGTCAGAGCGGTAGGAATAAGCGGATTTGATGTAATCCATCAGGCTGATGCCCTGCTCTTCCAGCTCATCGGTGGTAATATCTCCCACAATTTGCCCCTTTTTGATGAGGATAGCCCGACCAATAAAGTCGGACACTTCCTCAATCAGGTGGGTGGAAAGCAAAACCGTCTCATGAGGTTCCAGAATGCCAAGAAGGACTTTGTAGAAATCCTCCCGGTTGAACACATCGTTTCCGGCAAACGGTTCATCCATCAGGATGTAATCCGCCCCCTGACTGAGGGCAAGTATGACCTCAAACTGGTTCTTTTGACCGGTAGAAAAGCGCTTGATGTTTTGATGGAGCGGTAGCTCAAAGAACTTCATCAAGGTGTAAAACCGTTTGGCGGAAAAGTTGGGAAAATGCGCCTGATAGAATGCCCGGTGAGCATCTGCCGTGATGTCCGGGAAAAAAGAATGTTCACAGGTGGCAAAGGAGAGGCGGGCGATGTTTTGATGCTGGATAGGCTGGCCGTCCAGCGTGATATCCCCCTTATAACGGAGGAAATTCAAGATGCACTTCATTAAAGTGGTTTTCCCTGCGCCGTTTTCACCGAACAGACCGATGATTTCTCCCTGCGGGATGGTCAGGGACACATCTTGAACGGCAACCTTTGTGCCGTAGGCTTTGGTAATATGATTCAGTTCCAGCATGGAAATCAACTCCTTTGTTTCATCAGGCCAAACAGCTTGGCCAACTGGTGAGGCGCAATCGCCTCTTTGGGAATCAGAAGAAAGTAAAGCTGATAGAACAGCGCAACGGTCAGCACCATCAGAATCAGCACGCAGCCAATGCCAAGGAGCGGCAGAGTAAGGCAGCGTCTGTGCAGTTCCCAGCGGTCAGGCAGGCGCTTCATGGTATAGATGCTCATGCTGTCGTTATAAAACGAGCGGTAAAAAGCGAACATCCAGTAAATCATGGCAAGAATCACGCTCACAAACCCAAAAAACGGGACAAAAGAACTTTGTACGGTAAGGACATCCACAAAGTCAATCATCATCCTTCCCGGAACCAGGTGTCCATTCTGAAAAAGGTTACTTCGGAAGTAAACAAATGAGCTCCAATAGGCTTGAGCAAACAGGAAGGAAATGACCAGCAGCACTTTCAGCTTCATGCAGTAGAGGCTCAAATCCAAGCCGGGCGGCGTGCGCTCCTGGAGCCAGTCACGCTGGAAGAAACGAATCTTCATGTAATCTCCTCCTCATCGGAATCATTGTTACTGATGGCGTACAAATCAAACAGGACAAAACAGAGAAGAAGGATAGCCAAGACCACAGAACGATAATCCATTCCCAAAATCACAGAACGATCCTGCAAGCCCGGATGTCTGGGAAAGTACAGGCCAGTCCAAAAAATCATCAGCCACACCTTGGAGGACTGCTTTTTTCCTCTGCGCTGATGGAAGCCATGACAAGCAGTAGCGAAGCCCAGCTCAGCGGTGATAAAGAAGTTCAGCGCAACGCTGAATGGTTCCGAAAGCGGGAGCAATCCGTGCAGGTAAGTGCCCCGCCAGAAGGCAAGAGCAAGACTCTGACTGGTGACGGCGGATGCTCCAAACACATGGATGTAAATCTGATACATCAGCAGTACCGCACCAAGCTGCGCCATCCAGTACAGGAAGTATCCCAGCGCACCGTATAGACTCTGAAGGAAGACGATGGTTTTTTCTGAGATGGAAAGGCGGCAGAGGGTATATGCAGATTTGCTTGCGGCATTGCTGCCCATGCGGGTAAAAATCCAACTGATGCCGATGAATCCAACGCCAGCAAGGATTGGGATGCCGTGTCCTTCCAGTGCCACTTCAAAGGCATCCAGTATCCCGGTATCGTTGTTTCGTGTGACGACGCACACCGCCCAGAATGCCACGCTTTGCAGCAGGACAGAACCGACGGTAATCAACAGCATCGGCAGCAGAGCGATGCGGTTAAAGAGTTCAAACACGGCGCATCCGGCTCCAAACGTGGAGTATGTCTTCTTTTTCATTTCAAACCTCCTGTTCCCACAGCCGATCAATGAGGCTGTGCACTTCTTCCCTGCTCAATCCCATCTGACGCAGAGTATGGACAATAGAACGAGTGTCGTTTTCCACCAGCTCACGGCGGATTTTGCGGATGACCGGTTCATTGAGCACCATGCAGCTCTTTGCGCCGGAGCGGGACTGGATGAGGTCTTCCTCCTCCAAGATACGATAAGCCTTTTGGACGGTGTTGGGATTGACCCCAAGCAGAGCCGAAACCACACGCCGGGATGGCAGGATGTCACCGTCCTGAATTGTGCCCGCCACCACGCCTCGTTTGATGTAAAAGACAATTTGGAGATAAACGGGAAGACCGTCTTCTTTCTGGAAATGGTCAAAGGAAATCAAGGTAGCATCCCTCCTGTTCGTTCAAAAGTGTGTTAGTTGTGTAATACGGTTCTTTAAGTGTATTATACAGCTAACACACTTTTTGTCAAGAGGAAATGGAAAAAAGAAAAAAGACGTTTTCCAACTCTTGACTCTATGCCTTGACCTTTGCCACAAAATCAGATATAATCACTTTTATCTTGAGGTGTTATGCCGTTTTTTCAAAAATATCAATCGAAAGGATTGTTTTTCATGTTCCCTCGTTCCAGCGGTATCCTTCTGCATCTTTCCTCTCTGCCCGGTCCTTATGGCATTGGCTCCATGGGCAAGGAAGCTCGTCATTTTGTAGACTTCCTCCACAAAGCCGGTGAGCGTTACTGGCAGCTTCTTCCGCTCGTGCCTCCCGGTGAGGGCGCTTCCCCCTATATGTCCCCCTCCTCTGCGGCGGGTAATCCCCTCTTTATCGACCTGGAAGAGCTGGTGGAAATGGAGCTGCTGACCTGGGCTGATCTGGAAACCTGCCGTTACCAGGCTCCCGACTGTGTGGATTATGAGTGGGTCATGGAGCACCATTACGCTCTGCTGCAAAAGGCTTACGCCAACGCCACCCCCGAGCTGATGGAAAAGGCCATGGCATTTGCAGAGGAACAAAAGGACTGGCTGCCCAACTACGCCTTGTTCCGTGCTGCTCACGATTACTTCGGCGTTCCCCTGGCCGATTGGCCGGACGAGGCGTTCAAGCAGCGCAAGCCCGAAGCGCTGGAAAAATACAAAAAAATGCTAGAAAAAGAGATTGGCGGCTACATTTTTAACCAGTATCTCTTCTTCCAGCAGTGGAACCGGCTGAAAGCCTATGCCAATGCACGGAATGTTTCCGTTATCGGTGATATTCCCTTCTATGTCTCTCCCGACAGCGTAGATGTGTGGTGTGCTCCCCACCTCTTCCGTGTGGATCCCGCAACCATGAAGGCTGATTTTGTCGCCGGTGTGCCCGCCGATATGTTCTCTGCCACGGGTCAGTATTGGGGCAATCCCCTCTACGATTGGGACGCACACGCCGCCGAGGACTATCGCTGGTGGTGCAACCGCATCCGCCACACCAACGCCTTCTATGACGTGATTCGAATTGACCATTTCCGTGGTTTCCATACCTATTGGGAGATTCCTGCTGAGGCAGAATCCGCTCTGGAGGGCAAATGGTGCCCCGGCCCCCGCATGGCGCTGCTGGATGCCATCCGAGAAAACGTTCCCGAGGCTGAATTCATTGCAGAAGACCTGGGCGACATTGATGAGAACGCCTACAAGTTTATTGTTTCCACCGGCCTGCCCGGTATGAGAGTGCTGTGCGATGCTTTCAATGATATTTTTGGAAGCTCTGCTTTCCTGCCCCACCACTGTGTCCCCGGCGCTGTGATGTACACCGGTACGCACGACACCCCCACCTTTGTGCAGTGGTACATGGACTTGGCCGACGACCAGCAGCGTGATTTCTTCAACCGCTACACCCGGATGCACTACGGCGACAGCATCCACTGGACGGCTCTGTCCACCGCTCTTTCCAGCATTTGCGCACTGTGCATGGCTCCCCTTCAGGATGTTCTGGGCTTGGGTGCGGATGCCCGCATGAACGCCCCCGGCACGATGGGTCCCCAGAATTGGAGCTGGCGTGTTCGCATGGAGGCGCTCAACGATCAGGTCGCCCGTGGTCTGCATGAGCTGAACAGTCTGTATGGCCGCCTCTAATGGAGCTTCAACTGGTACTTTGTCGAACGGATCATCCGTTTTTTGACGCAAACTTTGACGTAAACTTTGACGCAAACAAAGAAGAAATTCAAAATCTTTTTACCGAAGAGGCTCGAACCGCTCTTTCCCGCCGCCACCAGAGGGAGCAGCAGCGCTCCGCCGCCGGACACTGGCTGCTGGGTCAACTGCTCCGCCGCTTCGCCCCGGAAGTGCCCCTGCCGCCCCGCCTGGAATACGGGTGGCAGGATAAGCCCTTTCTGGCGGACTGCCCCACGCTGCACTTCAACCTCTCTCACAGCGGGAATTGGGCGGCGTGCGTCCTCTCTTCTGTCCCCGTGGGCGTGGATATTCAGGAAAAACGCAAGCTCTCCCCCGCTTTGATACGGAAATTTTCCCACCAAGAGCAAGAATGGCTGGGCGCTCTGAGCGATGCAGAGCGGGAGGACGCTGTGATGAATCTCTGGTGCTTGAAAGAGGCATACTGCAAATGCACCGGAGACGGCCTGCGAACGCCCCTATCCGCAACCACCTTTACCCTGCGTCCCTTATCCGTCAATCAGGCGGGGTACAGCGTTTGTTTGCCGGATGCCCCCGAAGAAGATTATTTTTTGGCTGTTTGTGTCCAATCTGACACCCAATTTACCGTCAACTCTGTGGTTTTAACCCCTCCGAAAGGAATTTGAGCATGAATCCCAATGAAAACGAAACCATGAACGTCACCATTGAGGCTGTGGAGGAAGAAAACGATAGCATTGAAACCTGCACCGTCGTGACCCCCGAGCTGGTAACGCTGCTGGCAAAAATCGCCGTCCGCACTGACGCCAAAAGCCAGAAGCGCCGTCCCCTATACAACCTGCTGGGCGTGTTCATCGTGGCCGCAGCCCTCTACTTTGCCTACACCTACTTCATCACCAAGACCAACACCGAGCGTGGCCCCGCTATCATCGCCATTATGCTGGTTATGGCGGGCATCCTCTTTTGGTACGTCAATCAGCCGTTGCAGCAGTTCATGGAAAACCGCATGAAGCCCTTTCTGGGTATGCAGTGGTATTACTCCGTTTCTGAGGAGGGCGTTTCCTTGACGCTGAACAACCAAACCTCCACCTTCCAGTGGGAAGAAATCCGTGGCTGGTGGAAGGAAGACGGCTATTATCTGATGGATATCAGCGGGCAAAGCATCGCCCTGAAAGCGGACAGCTTGGACGAGGACGAGACCGAGCGCCTGCTCTCCCTGATGTATATCTACCTGGGCAACGAAATGACGGTGGAAGGGTAACAAATCCCTTTCTCTCCACCGCCAACCAACCACCCGCTACAACACTACGAGGTAATTATGAACATGACTCATTCTGGAATTATCACCATCGTGGGCCGCCCCAACGTGGGCAAGTCCACCCTCCTCAACGCCCTGGTGGGCGAAAAGGTGGCCATCGTCAGCCATAAGCCCCAGACCACCCGCAACCGCATCACCGGCATTGTCACCCGTGGCAGCAACCAGTTTGTTTTCACCGACACCCCCGGCCTGCACAAGGCTCGTAACCGCCTGGGCGAGTACATGGACGATGTGGTACGAGCCAGCATCGCCGCCGTGGATGCCGCCGTGCTGGTGATTGAGCCGATTCCCGCTCCCGGCGAGCCGGAAATGCAGCTCATCGAGCGCATCAAGGCGCTCAAGGTGCCTGCCGTGCTGGTCATCAACAAAATCGACACCGTGGAGCAGAAGGAAAAGCTGCTGGAAGTGATTGCCGCCTACGAAAAGGAGCACCACTTCGAGGCCGTCGTGCCCCTCTCCGCCGCCAAGGGGGACGGCGTGGAAGAGCTGCTGGACACCCTCCAGGTATATCTCCCCGAGGGACCCCAGCTGTTCCCAGAGGACATGACCACCGATCAGCCCGAAAAGGTGATGATGGCCGAAATCCTGCGGGAAAAAATGCTACTGCGTCTGAACAAGGAAATTCCCCACGGAACCGCCGTGGAAATCACCCGTTTTTCCGAGCGGGACAGCGGTATCATCGACGTGGAAGCCACCATTTTCTGTGAAAAGGCCAGCCACAAGGGGATTATCATCGGCAAGCAGGGCGCGATGCTGAAAAGCATCTCCACCCTTGCCCGCAGGGACATGGAGCACTTCATGGGCACCAAGGTTTTCCTCCAAACCTGGGTGAAGGTGAAGGAAAACTGGCGAGACAGCATGGCCGCCATTCAAAATTTCGGCTACACGGAGGACTAAGAGGCTGTTTCGTAACCCAGACGCACCTTTCTTTGTGGATAGGCTCTAATTTGTCTTTACGTTTCCCGCCGGTTCGGTTTGGATGATTCGTCTTTTTGGTCTTTCTGCCGGTGCTTAATCCACAGGTACGCCTGCGGCAAACCGGTTTGGAAGAACAGTTCCCAGCTTTTATCGTCTCTCATGTTACAGTCCTCCCTTTGCGTTTAGTTTGTGGAGGGCTGTTGTTTCTCATACTGGAAGATTCCACCGTGGTTTTGGGGGTGAAAAGAATGCGGGTCGCAACCCACGCCATTGTCCTTCGGGAAGTGAACTACAAAGAATCCGACAAAATTTTGACGCTGCTGACCAGCGACCTGGGAAAGCTAACCGTTTCTGCCCGTGGCTGCCGGAAAAGCCGGAAGGACGGAAGCAGCATTTCCGCCATCTCTCAGCTTTTGGTGTGGTCGGAGGTGACGCTCCAGGAGTTCCGTGGGCGGTGGAGTCTGGTGGAGGGCTCCACCCAGATGGAATTCCGCCACGTCCGCTCCGACCTGGACAAGCTCTCTCTGGGCGCTTACCTGGCCGAACTGGTGGAGAACCTGGTGCAGGAGGAGCTTCCCGCCCCGGAGATTTTGGCGCTGCTGCTGAACTCCCTCTATGCGCTGGACACGCTGAACCGCCCCGCCGAGCTGGTGAAGGCCGCCTTTGAGCTGCGGCTGCTGTCGCTGGCGGGTTACACTCCCCTGCTGGATAGCTGCGTGATTTGCGGGAACGAATGGCCCACGGAGCCCCGCTTCCACCTGCGGGAGGGCGTGCTGCACTGCAAAGCCTGCCGGGTGAGCGAGGGGATTTCCATGCCGATTGAAGGCGGGGCGCTGAACGCCATGCGCCACATCACGGAATGCGACGGAAAAAAGCTGTTCTCCTTCCGGCTGGGCGAAGCGGGCACGAAGCAGCTCAACGACGTTTGCGAGGCCTTTTTGCTGACCCAGCTGGAACGAGGATACAAAACGCTAGATTTTTACAAATCGCTGACGATTCAGCCATAACAGAGCCGTTTCAGGCCGCAAAAAACCGGGCAGTGGAAAAACTACCCGGTTTGTTTTTGTTTGTGGAGGGAGGTTAGATTTTCAGGTTTTTAATATTCATGGATTTGAGGTGCTCGATTTGTTCCTCTTG
>JAKSQD010000055.1 GCA_024404315.1 Oscillospiraceae bacterium | reverse complement strand
ACAAAGAAACAAAGTCGGATCTGAAAGAAGCACTTCTTCCATCAGATCCGGCTTTTTGTTTGGTGATGTTGTGAGGGGATTACAGCTCGTGGCGGGGCGTTTCCGTTGGCAGGGGTTTGGTGCTGCGGAGGATTTCGTAATACTCCGCAAGGGTGACGGCCTTATAGGGCAGGTAGAAAACAGCAATGATGCCGTAAAGCACTGCGGACAGCAGCACCGCCGCCAGAGGGTGGAGCAGGCCGCCCAGGTCAAGTCCCATACTGGTGGCTAGAAAACCCACAAAATCCCAGCCGACGAAGGAGAGGTCCAGCCAGAAAAGCCCCATTTTCATGCCGGAGGAGAGCCGCCAGCTCTCGGCCATGCAGCGTAGAGCGGACCATTCCGGGTGGTCGAGCATCACAAAGGGGGTCAGGCGGAGGCCATAATAGGCCATCAGGCCGGGCAGAAGGAAGAAAAACGCACCGATATAGATCAAAAGGGCGGCCAGCAGGTTCAGCAGGACGATACGACCCGCCATCCACAGTGTGTCAAAGAGGTTCGCCCAGTTGAGCCGTTCGCCCCGATTGACCCGGAGGCAGACGCCCCGGAAACCAAAGCTCATGACCAGTTGGTACAGGTATAACACCAAAAAGCCGAAGAGAAGCGCCTGTTTTGTGGGGTGGGACAGCAGCTCTCGTGCCACCCGTCCGGCGGCGGCGTATGCGGGGGCGAGGTTGGGGGCAACCTGCATTTCAGCCTCCAGAGCGGCGGTTCGGATGTCCTCAATGACGGTGAAAAACTCCTCTGCGATGGTGTTAATGGGGCTTTCCACGAAGAAGTGCAGCAGGTTGGAGAGAAGGTCGGTCAGAGCCAGAAACACCGCTGTGATGGGGAGGAGGTTCAGGGTGGAGTCCAACACTTTGGCCTTGGCGTTGGACTTGATTTGTTCACGGTTGATGATGTGCATATTCTTTGTCCTTTTTGGTATTGCGTGAAACTAAATTCCGGTCAGGTCAAAATTCGGTACATATTGGGTGTTGGCGGCGGTCAGCTCCTGCGTGAACCCGTTCAGACCCAGGTTGGAAAGGTATTCCGCAGCGCTGCGAGCCTCCGCCTTGCGGAGTGGGCGGTTGATTTCCCGGTATTCGGCGGCACGCCCCAGCGGGACGTATTGACTCATCAGGGAGAAGAGCACGTCGCCGGGTTGGAAGGTCTCGCTCACCCAGTCCATCACCTCTTTGGCGGCAGCGAGCTGACCGGGCAGCACCAGGTGGCGGATGATAACGCCCTTTTGGAGGATGCCGTTTTCGTCCAGCCGGACGGGGCCGACCTGACGGAACATTTCCACAATGGCGGCCTTGGCCGCTTCGGGGTAGTCCGCCGCCCCGGAGTAGCGCTCCGCCTTGGCGGGGTCGGTGTATTTCAGGTCGGGGAGGTAGACATCCACCAGCCCCTCCAAGCTGCGGAGGGTTTCCACTCGCTCATAGCCGCCGGTATTCCACACCACGGGGACGGTGGGCGGTTCCGCCGAGAGCACCCGGCGGAGGATGTGGGCGTAATGGGTGGGAGAGACCAGATTGATATTATGCGCACCCTGAGCCACCAGCTCCCGGAAGATTTCGCCTAAGCGCTCCTCGGTCACATTTTTGCCCCATTTCTGGCGGCTGATTTGGTCGTTTTGGCAGAATACGCATTGCAGGGGGCAGCCGCTGAAAAACACAGCGCCGGAGCCTCGTGTGCCGGAGATGGGGGGTTCTTCCCAGTGGTGGAGGGCGGCACGAGCCAGATAGAGCTTGTCCGGCATTCCACAGAAGCCGGTTCCCACCGTTTCGCTGCGGACTGCGCCGCACTTCCTGGGACATAAATTACAGATTATCACGGTTGAGGGCCTCCTTTACCACGTCTCGGAATCCGTCAAACGCTCCGGGGACAGCGTAAC
Source organism: Oscillospiraceae bacterium (assembly GCA_024404315.1). GTDB lineage: Bacteria > Bacillota > Clostridia > Oscillospirales > Oscillospiraceae > Onthomonas. The sequence goes on along the minus strand of JAKSQD010000055.1, from coordinate 17,875 downwards.
GGTCGGAGAGCGCTTGCTCGTCAGCCCACACCCAGCCTTCGGGGAGCGCATCCTCCGCCATGGAGCACACGAGGGCGTGCATGTGCCACTCCCGATGGGTGAAAATATGCTTGGTGTCCGGGCCGTCCTCCAGAACGGTCAGCAGCGGCAGAAAATCCGGGGATTCCTCGGCCAGAGCGTTGGGATATTCCCACAGACGAGCCAGCAGCCCACGGGCGGGGCGGCGGCGCAGCGCCACGTTTCCCTCGCAGAAAATCAAATAAACTGTGCGCTGTTCCGCTTTTCTGGGCGCTTTTGCGGCTTTGACAGGGAGTTCATTGGTTCGGCCTTCCAGATGAGCAGTACAAAACGCAGCCACGGGGCAGTGGTCACAATTCGGCTGGCCGTTGGGCAGACAGATGAGTGCACCCAGCTCCATCAGCGCTTGATTGTAAGCGCCGGGCAGGTTCCGGGGCATGGTTTCGGCGATGCGCTGACGGATGCGGCGCTTGGTGTCGGGGCGGGTGATGTCTCCCTCATCGCCCAGAATGCGGGTCAGCACCCGGAGCACGTTGCCATCCACGGCGGGCTCGGCCAAACCGAAGGCGATGGAGGAAATGGCTCCGGCGGTGTAATCTCCGATGCCCGGGAGGGCGATGATTTCCTCAAAGGTACCGGGAAAGATGCCGTTGTGGTCGCTCATGATGACCTGAGCGGCTTTTTGCAGGTTGCGTGCCCGGTTGTAATAGCCCAGACCCTGCCACAGCTTGAGGAGGGTGTCCTCCTCCACTTCGGCGAGGGCGGCGATGTCAGGCAGCGCCTCCATAAAACGGGCGTAGTAGCCCAGCACGGCGGCCACACGGGTTTGCTGGAGCATGATTTCCGACACCCAAACATGATAGGGCGTGGGGTCGCTGCGCCAAGGCAGGGTTCGACAGTGGTCGTGATACCAGCTCAAAAGAGGGTGGATCAGTTCGGTTAATGTATCATTTATCATGGCAAATGGTTCCATCTATACAAAACAAAAAAGAAGATGGGGAATAGAAGCTTATGCAAAATGATGAAAAACGATTTGACAATGTGGTGTTCTGCGGGTATAATAAAAAACAGCAAAGGGTGCTGCCAACAGGCAGTCAGCCTCTGAGCTTTTGTTGCTAAAGAAGTAACCGCACTCTGTGGCTGGAGGGGCGGTTACTTCTTTTTGCTGTTATAGACTGCAATGATGAGTCCAACAAGACCGATGAGAACCAACGAATACTGAAACAGGTCAGAATATGTCACATAGTTCATGTCGTGTCGCCCCCTTCCTGATGGACAGAGGGCAAAGAAGCGTTCACCCTCTGGCTCAGAGGGCCAACCGCCTGCCATGGGCTTGGCAGCACCAACGACAGAATAGCACACGTTCTGGCATTTGACAAGGCGTTTGCAACGAAAAACGGGGTGATATCACCCACTGCTGAGTGATTGCTGATGGTAAAATGGTGAAAAACGATTTGACAATGTGGCATTCTGCGGGTATAATGAATCCATCAGAAAGGTGCTGCCGACAGACAGCCAACCTTCTGAGCTGATTGCTTAAGGAAGTAACCGCACTCTTTGGTCGGAGGGGCGGTTACTTCTTTTTGCTGTTATAGACTGCAATGATGAGTCCAACAAGACCGATGAGAACCAACGAATACTGAAACAGGTCAGAATATGTCACATAGTTCATGTCGTGTCGCCCCCTTCCTGATGGACAGAGGGCAAAGAAGCGTTCACCCTCTGGCTCAGAGGGCCAACCGCCTGCCATGGGCTTGGCAGCACCAACGACAGAATAGCACACGTTCTGGCATTTGACAAGGCGTTTGCAACGAAAAACGGGGCAGTATCCCCCATTCCGTCACCAGTTTTTTCTTTGCTTGGCAATTGACAGCACAGCGGTTTCTGTGGTAGAATAACAGCGCTATGCAGGTATGATGGAATTGGCAGACATGCAAGATTTAGGTTCTTGTGCCTCCGGCGTGTGGGTTCGACTCCCACTACCTGCACCATAGACGTAATGCTCCCAAACCGGATTTGCTGATGAGGAATCTGGTTCGGGAGCATCCTTTTTTATCGAAATACACCTTTTTCTATTACGAACATAGTCTGATTGTGAAAACAGTCATCCCCGCATGGCAGGGACGGAATTAACAGGTTTCCGTCTCTGTCTTTTTCTTTTTGCCTCAAAACCATATCATTCAAGGAGAAAAAATGATGAATCCGCAAATCTCAATCAGTAAAGCAAAATTCAAAAATGAGAACAATTTGACAATAAATGTTCAGGGAAGGACTGAATAAATCGGCAAGAGCAGATGTCGAGGAAATTTGCGACAGAAAAAGGCGTGAAACCGCAGCGAATCCTGACGGATTTCAAGATTTCACAACGAATTTATGGCGGAAATTAACCGACAGATGCCGCAGACGCATTCAGCGAGAGCAGGACAGCGTGGAGCTTCGCATGAAGAAGCTGGCAGAGGCACAGCAGGAGGTACAGCACCGGCAGCATGAGCAGGCGGACAGACGGAAGGATATGGAACTATAATTTGTTTCCTTAAACGTATTCCACCACGTCTACCCAGCTGAGGAGGAACTCACGCTCGTCGGCGTTGCCCTTGACGGACTGAGAGGCAGCAACGATGGGCATCCACTTCTGAACATACTGCATGGCGGTGTCGCTCTTTTTGCAGTACAGCTTCAAATATTTGTCCCCCAACGCCTTTTTTCCGTTTAAACAGAACAAGAGATAGGTACGGGCGGCATCTGCGGAGCCATTGCCCTGAGTTGCGTGAGACCAGTCCAAAATCATGGCAGCTCCTTCGGGCGTGATAATGATGTTGGAGGGGTTGAAATCGCCGTGACAGAGCTTGGTGTGCTTGGGCATACCCTCCAAACGAGAGTGAAGATCATAGCGGGTGGTGGCATCCAGTTTTGCCTCGGAAATCTTCCGCTTCATCTTGTCCTTGAGCTTGTTCAGCATGGAGCAGGTCTTGGACAGAACCTCAAGCTGCAAATTCACGAACAGATTCAGATATTCGTCCTCTTTGTCGGGATTCTCTTCCATCAGCTGAGCCAGGGTCTTGCCGGGGATGAAAGGGGTGGTGATAGAGGATTTACCGTGGGTCAGGCTGACCTCCATGATGGTGGGGATGTTCAGACCGGTCTCTTCCACACGAGCCTGATTCAATGCCTCATTAAGAACATCCGCCTTGGAATAGTCGGCACTGAACTGTTTTACACATTTGTCTCCGTCCTGATAAATGACCTTATTGGGACGCTCTGCCAGAATCTTTGTCATGGTACTACTCCTTTCTTACTGGTTCACAGAGGGCATTTCCACCTCGGTGAAGGTCTTGTCGCCATAGTAGCTGTTGAGGTAGATCTGCTTCAGTTCGGGGAACAAGGGGAAGCGGGGATTAGCTCCGGTACACTGATCGTCAAATGCCTGCTCTACCATCTCGTCCAGATTTTCAAGGAACTTTGCCTCATCGGGGACGTAATCACGGATGGTTGCCTTAATACCCACACGCTCCTTGAGGGCATCAATGGCGGCGATCAGGTTTTCCAGCTTCTCCTCGTCAGTGTTGCCGCCCAGCTTGAGGTAATCGGCAATCTCGGCGTAACGAGCCAGTGTGCAGGGACGCTCATACTGGGGGAATGTGCCCATTTTCACGGGAGTTTCGGCGGCGTTGAAGCGCATCACCTCATCCAGAAGGACAGCATTTGCGATACCGTGAGGCAGATGGTGGAAAGCACCCAGCTTATGAGCCATGGAGTGGCAGATGCCGAGGAAAGCGTTTGCAAATGCCATACCTGCGATGGTGGCAGCGTTTGCCATCTTCTCACGGGCAACAGGGTCCTTCTGACCGTTATCATAAGCACGGGGCAGATACTCAAAAATCAGCTTGAGGGCTTTCAGAGCCAGACCGTCGGTGTAATCGCTTGCCATGACCGAGGTGTAAGCCTCCACAGCGTGAACCACAGCGTCAATGCCGGAGGCGGCAGTCAGTCCCTTGGGAGCGGTCATGTGGAAGTCAGCGTCAATGATTGCCATGTTGGGCATCAGCTCATAATCTGCCAGAGGATACTTCACACCGGTCTTTCCGTCGGTAATAACGGCGAAGGGCGTAACCTCGGAGCCGGTACCGGCAGAGGTGGGAATGGCGATGAAATATGCCTTTTCGCCCATCTTGGGGAAGGGATAGACACGCTTGCGGATGTCAGCGAAACGCATTGCCATATCCATGAAGTCCACATCGGGATGCTCATACAGCACCCACATGAACTTGCCCGCATCCATGGCAGAGCCGCCGCCCAGAGCAATGATACAGTCGGGCTGGAAGGCTCTCATCTGCTGGGCACCGGCAATGGCACATTCCAGCGTGGGGTCGGGAGCCACATCGAAGAAGGTGGTGTGCTGGATGCCCATTTCGTCCAGTTTGTCGGTGATGGGCTTGGTGTGACCGTTCTGATAGAGGAAGCTGTCGGTGACGATAAAGGCACGCTTTTTATTCATGACAGTTTTCAGCTCTGCCAATGCCTGCGGCAGACAGCCCTTCTTCTGATAGAGCTTTTCAGGGGCACGGAACCACAGCATATTCTCTCTCCTTTCGCCCACAGTCTTGAGGTTCATGAGGTGCTTGACACCCACGTTTTCGCTGACGGAGTTACCGCCCCAGCTTCCGCAGCCCAGCGTGAAGGAGGGAGGCATTTTGAAGTTGTAGACATCGCCCATGCCGCCGTGGGAAGAGGGCATATTGATGACGATGCGGCAGGTCTTCATTCTGGCACCAAATTCGTCGATCTTGGCACGCTCGGTGACGGCATTGACGAACAGAGAGGAGGTATGACCCATGCCGCCGTCCTCCACCAGACGCTCCGCCTTGTCAAAAGCGTCGTGGATGTCCTTGGCACGATACATGGCAAGGGCGGTGGACAGCTTTTCATGAGCGAAGGGTTCACTCAGTTCCACGGATTCCACCTCACCGATGAGAACACGGGTTCCCTCTGGAATGGTCACACCGGCGAGAGCGGCAATGGTGACGGGACGCTGACCAACGATTTTTGCGTTCAGTGCGCCGTTGATGAGAAGGACATTTCTCACCTTGTCCAGCTCGTCGCCCTTGAGGAAGTAGCAGCCACGGCGGGCAAACTCCGCACGAACCTCATCATAGATGCTGTCCAGAACAATGACGCTTTGCTCACTGGCGCAGATCATGCCATTGTCAAAGGTCTTGGAGTGGATGATGGAGTTGACGGCGAGGCCGATGTCGGCAGTATCGTCAATGACAGCGGGAGTGTTTCCTGCACCAACGCCCAGAGCAGGCTTGCCGGAGGAGTAAGCTGCCTTGACCATGCCGGGACCGCCGGTGGCGAGGATGATGTCGGACTCCTTCATCAGGGTGTTGGTCATTTCCAGAGAGGGAACATCCACCCAGTCAATGATGTTCTCGGGAGCACCTGCGGCAACAGCTGCCTCCAGCATGACCTTTGCGGCGGCGACAGTGGCATTTTTTGCACGGGGATGAGGGCTGATGATGATGCCGTTGCGGGTTTTCAGGGAGATAAGAGCCTTGAAAATAACGGTTGCGGTGGGGTTGGTGGTGGGGATGACGGCAGCTACTACACCGATAGGCTCTGCGATGCGCTGAACGCCATAGGCTTTATCCTCTTCCACAACGCCGCAGGTCTTGGTGTCCTTGTAGGTGTTGTAGATGTACTCGGCGGCGAGGTGATTCTTGAGGATTTTGTCCTCCACCACGCCCATGCCGGTCTCCTCGACTGCCATCTTTGCCAGCGGAATGCGGGCTTTGTTGGCGGCGGTGGCGGCAGCGAGGAAGATTTTGTCTACCTGCTCCTGCGTATAGGTGGAGAACTTCTTCTGTGCCTCACGGACACGGGCGAGAGCTTCCCGCAGGGTCTCGGGGCTGTCAACGATGGGGTAGGTTTTCGCTTCCATGATAATTCCTCCTTAACAAATAAGTGAACAAAGAATAATAAAATGTCCAAAAAGAAAGATTTGTGCAATGATTTCAAAAATCATTGTTAAATCTTTAACTAGCATGTTAAAATATTAACAAACTTTTCTCCCTTTGGGAAGTATCAAAAAAGTATATGTCCTTATGAAAAGTGATATAGGAGTTTTATCAAGGTGTTATACACAAATGGTTGGTTGTAATAGGACAGCCTGCACAAAAAAGGCAGCCGGACGCAAAAAATAGGACTGAAAGGAAGGTTCCCTCTCAGTCCTGTCTTATTATCGGAAGCATGTGTATTGATTTTTTATTTTTTCCAATTCGCTGATGAATCGCAAATCCAAATCGGAAAGGCGGTAATTCTTGGGATAGATAAGCACATCCTGATACATCTTCTGGTTATCGGGACTTTTCCGCTGAACCAGATGATACCCCTCCAAAAATCGGTCGGGAACGGGAGAGACCCACATAAAGGTCTTGTAATTGGCGCTGAGGATATCAAACTGGGCACTTCGCTCAAAGACAAAGATACGTTTGTCGATGTTATCCGGTATCTCCTCCCGCCGAACCTGCGCCGTGGACATGGAGGGAACGTATGGGTCTCCGTGGGCGATCTCAATATAAGGAGAAAGGTCGTCAAAGCGGATCTCATCCAGCTGGCACAGAGGGGATTTTTCGCTCATGAGCAGGACATAGTGGAACTTTGTAACCACCTCATAAGCAAGATCCTTTTCGTCCAACATACGTCGGAACTGTTCATCATACTTCTCGGCATAGCGGATGATGCCCAGCTTATAGTTGGATTCCATGATGTTCTTCACGGCTCGTGAGGAATTGGTCTCCTTATAAAAAATCTCCACCGGCTCGTCCCCGATGCTCCGTGAAAAATGGGAAAACGCCTCCGCCACATAGCAGGAGCGTGGAACGGAAATGGTAAACCGCTTTTTCATCGGTGCTCCGGTGCGGTAGTGGCTTTCCAGTTCTTCGATTTCACTGAGGAGCTTTCGGGCATAGCCGATGAACTCCATCCCCTCCGGTGTCAGCTCCATTCCCTTGGCACTTCGATGGAAGATGGCGATGCCGAGGTCGGATTCCAATGCCTTGATAGAGCGGCTAAGGTTGGGCTGAGCGATGAGCAGATTTTCCGCTGCTTTGTTAATCGAGCCGGTGGCGGCAACCTCCACGGCATAGCGGACATGAAGCATATTCATAACGTTTCACCCCTTTCTGATATTATAAGGAAAAATGGATGCTTTGTCAAAAATTTCGTCAATGGAGGTTTTGTAGCTGTTTTATGATAAATAATAGTATGAATTAGTGAATGCACAGCATTAAAAAAGATTCCGCCGAGCATAGGGGCACTCAAACGGAATCTTGGAGATGGATTATGAAATTGTTACACGTTGAGCATAGTATGACCCTCGCCACACAGGGACTCAAAATCCTCAAGGAACGCATGAACCGCCCGATCCACTGTTTCATTGCGGCACAGCTCAGAAATCACCGTTTCCGTGGCGGTAGACGCACCCACGCCGTACTCCACCAGCTCCAAAAGCTGTCTGGTATTCTTGAAGCTGGCGGCAAGCACCTGCGTTTTCAATCCGTTCTTCTGGAACAGGTCATGGATGCGTTTTGTCACCGCCACGCCGTCCAGTCCCATGTTGTCGATACGGTTGACATAGGGAGCAGCGTAGTCCACCCCGGCTTTTCCTGCCAGAAACGCCTGCTGAGGGGTATAAATTGCGGTGGCTGTGACCCGATAGCCCTCAGCGGACAGGATACGGATGGCTTTCAGTCCCTCCTTGACGGCAGGAATCTTGATATAGGTGTTCTTTCCCAGCATCTCAGCGATGTGGATGCCTTCCTCCACCATATCCTCTGCCCGTTGAGAGACCGCCTGAACGTGCAGCTCTGCGTCCTCGCCTACAAACTCCCGAATCTCCGTCAGCAGCTCATAGGGGTTCCGTTTTCCACGGGTCAGACCCACTCTGGCAAGAATAGAGGGATTCGTGGTCACGCCGTCTATGGGGTAATACTCGTAGACTCTGCGGATGGCCTGAATGTCTGCGTCATCAATGAGCAGCTTCATGACCCTTAGTCCTCGATAATCTGGATCACGGAGCCGATGCCGATGGTGGGCATTTCGCCGGGACCGACGTAGAGCGTACCGGGCAGCTCTGCCTCAGTTGCACCGCTGAGATTGATCGTGCAGTGACCCAGACCGGCAAGGGTGATGGGGGCCTCGTAGCCCACGCAGGTGATGGGATAGACCTGATTGTCGATGACCAGCTTCTGACCTGCCTTGATCTCACCGTTGATGGGGTTGACGCTGACGGAGTAGCAGTAGTCACGAATCTCCTCGGGAGCGTTGTCGCCGAAGATGATGAACATGCCGGCATCCTTGAACTCGTCCACGCAGCATCCCATTGCCTTGACCTGATTCTGATAGATAACCTTCATAATTGATTCCTCCTGATGTATTATCTGCGTATTATCGTTGAGTTTATTCCCAATGCTTCACTCAGAATGCGTTCTGAACAAAGCATCGCAAATAAAACGGTGATGCTTTCCCCTGAACAGCAGCCTCTTGGTTTATCGGGTCAAAAAGCTGCTGTTCTTTGGGAAACAATGAAAGAAAGGGAAGCGGAAGAGCAGTTTATGATCAAAGAAAGGAGCAAAAAATCATTCAGCTCTTCCGCAGGGAGGGTAGAGTGACTGAATCAGCCTGCTGCATACAGACCGAAGCTGGCGACGAAAGCGATGATAACACGGAGCCAGCCGGTGATGAAGCGAGAGTACATGACGGAGACAACGCCGACCTCAACGGTCTCAGTCTCAGCCTCAGCCAGACCCAGACCGACGGGGATGAAGTCGCAGGCACCCTGAGTGTTGCAGGCGAAGAGAGCGGGCAGAGCCAGAGAGGGAGCAATGTTGCCCTTGCCGATTTCGGTACCAATCAGAGTACCGACGATCTGAGCGATAACAGCACCGGGACCCAGCAGAGCAGATAGACCGGGAATGGAGCAGATGATGCCCAGAATGACCAGACCGAAGACGTTGCCTGCCAGAGGAGTCAGCAGAGATGCGAAAGCATTGCCGAAGCCGGAGCCGTTGATGATGCCGATGAGCATGGACACGAAGGCCATGAAGGGCAGGATGGTGTTGATGACGGTCTGGATGGCGTCACGAGCAGCCTGGTTGAAGGTAGCAACGACCTTGCCTGCGCCCAGACCGATCTTGGTGATGAGGTTCTTGTTCTCCTGTGCTGCCAGAGTCTCGGAGACCTTCTTGTCAGCGGTGAACTTGACCTCCTTCTTCTCCTCCACGGGAGCGGCAGCAGGTGCAGCAGCCTCAGCACCCTCAGCCAAAGAGACCTGATTAGAGGTAACGCCGGAAACGTAGATGTCCTCCACGATGTACTGAGCCAGAGGGCCAGCCTTGCCGACGGGGTTGGTGTTGATGGTGGGGATGCGCTTCTTGGGATACAGGCCGCAGCGGAGGGTGCCGCCGCAGTCGATGATGACCAGAGCCAGCTCATCCTCAGGGCAGGTGGTCTTGAAACCGTTGACAGGCTCCAGACCGCTCAGCTCGACGATCTTGGCAAGGCACTCAGGCTCGTTGCCGCCGCCGGTGATGAACATGACCTTGTTTTTCTTTTCAGTAGGGGTGATGACCAGAGGGCCGCCGAAGCCGCCGCTGCCCTTAACGACCTTAATAGAACGATATGCCATTGTAATTTCCTCCATTTCGTAGATTCCGATTCAAATCAGTGCTGGCTCTTCAGTTCACGGCTCAGCTTGACACCCTGCTGCTTCTCAACATAAGCGGTGGTCAGCTCAGTTGCCCAGCCGGAGATGAAGTTGCAGACGATACCGACCAGCAGATAGCGGATGGCCAGAGGGGTAGTGTCCAGACCCAGAGCAGTGATGCCGTTGGCGATGCCCAGATAGATGAAGATCTCAGAGGCGTTGATGTGGGGGAAGATACCGGAGTTGGTGTGGCAGTGATAGGTAACGGATGCGTAGAAGCTGGGCTTGTAGAACTCAGGCATAAACTTGCCCATAGACAGAGCCATGGGGTTGCCCAGCATGAATGCGGAGACCCAGGGAAGAACAGCGTAGCGGAGAATGGGGTTGCCGGTGCAGACCTTAGCCAGTGCGTCAACACGCTCCTGACCGGCCAGAGCGATGATAGCGTTCATCAGGACCAGCAGCACGACGATGGTGGGGACGATACCCACGACCCAGCCCATAAACTGCTGACCGCCGAGGGTGAAAAGGTTCATAAAACCGGATGCAAGATTGACGATGTAATCCATAATAGTCCGCCTTTCAAATATTCACATTGTATGGTAAAGAAACGACCTTATTCGAGGATAAAAGAAGCGGAAATGAGGAAGGAACGCATGAGTTTTTAGGATGACAATACACTGCTTCGCCTTGTTGGAACGTACAGCACATGAGCCATTCCTCACTCAGCCTCCTTTATCCTCTTTTTTCGACCGATACTGCCAAGGGCAATGCCGACCTTCTGGAAGGGAGAGGGAGGATCGGGGATGATTTCACCCGCCGTATACTTGCGATAGGTCAGAGATGCGTCAGCGATGGCTTTGCAGAGGTTTTTGTGACCCTTGGGGCCGTCCTCTTCGGTCAGCTCAGCGATGTGGCGACCCTCAAAGCCTTCAAGAGGCTTCACTCTGGCGAGAACGGTGGTTCCCTCCATCTTTTTTGCCTCCCGAATGTAGCCGTCGTCGTCGATCTGGAACATGACGATAGCTCCGGCATGGAAACCGCCCGCTTTTCGTCCACAGGCGACCCGTCCCTTCCGTCTGAGCTTGATGAACTCATTGGAAAAGTATTTCATTTGCATGGCACTGAATACGCCCTGAACCAGAAAGGCAATGGCGATCACGATTCCGACCTGAAGCATACGCTCCTCCTTAATCTGCCTGACGGTACAGCACCTTTAACAGTGCGGTGAAGCTGTCCGCCGAGGCTATTTTTCTGAGAAGAGGATCATCCTGAGAGATGCTGATGATCTCATCATAGATGCGAACCAGAAGGTTGTCCTCCTCCTCAATGGTTTCGGGCAGACCCATCAGGAAAATGACCTGAATCTCGTGCCCTTTATGTACCTTTGGCTTGGGAAAAACACCGATCGCCAAAGTCAGTCTGTCTGTTGCGTACTGGATGCTGTGGGGCAGGGCGATGGACTGGTCAAAGACCATGGTTCCCTTCTTTTCACGCTCGGTGAGACGGTCGAGGAATCCCTCGTCCAGCAGCCCGTCAGCGGTCAGGCTGAGAACCATCTCGGTCACGCCCTCATCGTAGTTGGCAGCATCCTTTAACACGAAAAAGTGGTTTTCTTCTAATAAACTGGTCATGACGAACCAGTTGTTGTCCAGCATGGGAGCATTGACCTGATCCCAGTAGCGGGCTTTTTCTATCTTGCGGCGCAGCTCCTGCTCGTTGAAGATCTCGTTGATCTCAATGACAGGACGTTCACAGTCACAGCCCAGCTTGACGGTGGTCAGCACCAGATCATACTCGTTCAGCAGCTCCGGTGTCACCGCTTCGTCAGCAAACTGCTCCACCTCGGTGGAACTGTCCAGAATCTTGCGAAGCTGAACCGACACCAGACGTGCCGTCACCATACCTGTGCCGCAGACCACGGCGATACGGAACTTCTTTTCCAGCTTGATCTGGCTTTCTGCCAAAAATACGCCGAAATAGGAAGCGAGGTAGCCCTGCTCGTCACTGGACACCTCCAGCCCGTATTCCTGCTCGATTACCTTGGAGGCAATACCGGCGATCTGATACGCCAGCGGATATTTCTCCATCAGGTCTTCCATCATGGGATTTTGCAGCCGAACATGGAAGCGCAGGCGGTTGAGCATGAACATCAGGTGGTAGAGAAATTCCTCCTGAAAATCGCCTAAGTCGATATTTAAGGTGGTTTCCATACGGATACGCTCTAAAATACGAGACAGGAGCGGTCTGATTTTCTCGTCCAGCTCGATGGAGCGCATCTCCTTGATGTCCGCCGGTGTCCTCATGCCGATGATGGGCAGGAGGGTGAACAGCTTCTCTTCCGCCGGAAATTCCATCTGCAAAGCGTCACCGATGCGGTCGATGAGAGAGGAGACGATCTCAAATTCCGGTGCTGCGGTAAAGTTATAGTAACGTCCTGAAAGGGTTCCGATGTAGTGACCGGTAAGAAAACGATCCAGCATGAGGATGATGAACCTGCGGAACTCCGCCTCCACCTTCTGCTCGATGCGGTTCTCTCGGAAATGCTCCCGAATAATTGTGCTGATCTCGTTATCTAAGGGATAATCCCGATAAATAGCGTCATAACAGTTGTCCAGAACGTATTTGCGGATGTCATTCTCTTCACCGTAGAGGGACAGTCCCTTGCTGGTCTTGCCCACAATGGTGATGTGATAGGCTTCCAGCTCGGTGCGGAGCTTTTTCAGGTCCCCCATCAGCGTTGTCCGTCCCACCGACATTTCATAGGCGATGTCATCGGTGAGGATAGGCATATCCGCCCGCATCAGTCTGCCGAACAGGTAGTCCATGCGGTTCTGGGCGGAGTTGAGAAATTCATCCGCCTGGGTCAGCTCTTCGTAGACCTTCTGGAAACGATTCTGATCGTAGACTCGCAGAGAATACTTTCCCTGAGTGCCTTCAATGATCGCACACCCCTCCAGAAGCTGCTCCAGCTGCTTGATGTCGTTGCGAATGGTACGCTCGCTCACGCTGAGTTTCGCCGCCATGATATTGACAGACATCATTTGCGTGTTGTGAAACAGGTGCAGCAGATTTGCCAATCGATTGTCACCGAATAAACTCTTCATAAGGAGCGTTCCTTCTTTCTGTTTGTAGTTGAAAGGAAGGCTCGGTGAAGCGAACTTTCCTTAGCCTCTGGACTTACCTCCAGAGATATTGAAGGTGGTGCCTGCCACATAGCTGGCTCTGTCAGAGCAGAGATAAGCGACCAGATCGCCAACCTCGTCCAGCTTGCCGTCACGACCCATGGGGATAACCTTGGTGTAGTCGGTGGACAGCTCTTCGGGCTTGCAGCCACGGGTATAAGCGAGAGCTTCGTTATAAGCGGCGGTACGCAGACCGGTAGCCTCCATGATGCCGGGGGCAACAGCCACCACACGGATGTTGTACTTGCCCAGCTCCTTTGCCCAGGAACGGGTGAAGCTGTCGCAGGCACCCTTGGTGGCGGAGTAAGCGGACTGTCCCTGAGAGCCTTCCTTGCCGGACTCAGAGGACATATTGATGATGACGCCCTTGCCCTGCTTCAGCATCTGACGGGCGGCGGCCTGTGCGCAGAACATCAGACCCTTGACGTTGATGCCGAACATGATGTTGAAGGACTTCTCGTCCAGCTCATACTGGGGCTTCTCGCCCTTCACGTCCACCAGCAGACGGGGCAGATTGACACCGGCGTTGTTCACCAGTGCGTCGATGCGTCCATACTTGTCCACCACGGCCTTTGCCATAGCGTCCACGCTGTCCTTGCTGGTGACATCGCACTTCACGCAGTACATACCCTCGATCTCGTCGCCGGTGTTCACGTTCACATCAACGACAACAGGGATAGCACCTGCGTCCTTGAGGGTGGTTGCAACGTGCTTGCCGATACCGGAAGCGCCGCCGGTAACGATGACGACGTTACCTTCGAGACCCAACCAACTTTTGCTCATTGTAAATTCCTCCATTCTTTTTGTGACGGTTTTGTTCTCCCGTCTTTGGATGAGGCTATTGTAAATGAGAATGGCAAAAGTTTTAATACATAGTTTTTCAGGTCGATGGAAAGGGATTTATGCAGCTTTTTTCCGATGGATGGAAAATAGTTTGTTCCGTGTTTTTCCTCACAGCGGAAAACAAGTGTGCTAAGAGCCTATCCGTGTAATAAAGGCGTACCGCTTATTTACGGATAGGCTCTAGGTCTGACACTTCATTATAAGCCCAAATGATGGGGTGTGCAATCACTTTATAGATGGGAATTGTGAGGCAATGTGATAATATAAGCAAAAATCCGCTCCTATTTATCCATAAATCACCATCGGGGAACCGCCGCCTGAGCGCAGATGTAAACGCTTTTTACGTTGACACCCCACATCATGGCAAAGGTCACTTCATCCAACTCACGGTCAGGCTGTTCCTCGTCCAGCAACACCTTTTCGGATTGGATACCTACACAGTTCACCAGTGCATCCAGACGCTCAAATTTCTGCACGACGGTTTGAATCATCTGTTCAACGCTGTCCTTGCGGATGGTGTCACAGCGGACGCAGAAAGAGCCGTTTAAAATCTCACCAGTCGTTACAGTGTGGTCAGCAACGACTACCGTGGCACCCTCGTTTTGCAGCGTTTTGGCAAGCTCACTCCCGATGCCGGATGCTCCTCCGGTGATGACGATGACCTTTTCTTCCAATCCCAGCCAGCTTTTGCTCATGATCATTTCCTACGTACCTGTAAAAGGTTATATTTATTCCAATTTAGTTTAGCAAGGCAAAAGAGAGGTGTTAATGCGGACTTTTGCAGAAGGATGGAAAAAGGGTGATGAAAGCAGTTTAGTCATAGAAAAAATGGTCGGCGAAGGTTTCGCATATCATCACACTTACTTGTTCATAATGATGCGATGCCACTTTTTACGCAAGAATTCAGGTTACGAAAACACATTTTTACTGTATTTTTCGTGTATCCGACACACATTTTTACGCAGCAAAGCAAAAGACCGTACTCTCGCCCCGTCAAAGACAGGAAAGTCCGGTCTTCCTTTTGTTATGTTATTTTTATTCGTTCCATTTTACAGGCAAAACACCGCATAGAGGGGAACTGTCTTGATTCTATTCTCAAATCCGAAGTTACGAGTGGAAATTTTGACAGCATAATCCGGTTTGAACTGGGTCATATAGGTTTTGAGGCTCTTTGCCTTTGTATTGTCAGCACTTTTGACCTCCACGGGGATGATGCGTCCCTCCCGTTGGATGATGAAGTCAATTTCTGCCGTGTTGCCCGATGTCCAGTAGTAGGTCCGATACCCTCTTGCACTCAGCTGGGTGTTGACATAGTTTTCCGTCAGTCCGCCCTTGAAATCGTCCAGCTCAGAGGTCATATACAGCACATCCTGAGCAATGAGGTCATCCTTGGCGCATAGCAGACCCGTATCGGAGACGTATATTTTAAAGGAATCCGTGTCACGATAATTTTCCAGCGGCTTCCTGATATGCTCCACCCGAAACACCTGAGCAGCAATTCCCGAAAGGGTCAGCCATTCAATGGCGTTTTCAAACTCCGAGGCTCTGCCGCCCTTTTTGACCAGCTTATACTGGAAACGGGTGTTGGTCTTGGAGAGCTGAACGGTGATGCTGTCGTAGGTCAGGCGGGTCTTTTTGATCTCGTTGAGGTTGTTGTACTTGCTCATATCGTTGAGGTAGCTGGTGAGAATGGTGTCCTGCGTGTGGCGGAGCAGGACGAAATCCTTGGTCTGAGCGTACTGCATAACACACTCCGGCATACCACCCACCACCAAATACTCCCGATAGCGTCGAATGGCGGCATCATGAAGTGCAGAGGGCAGGGGAGAATCGGCTTCAAAGCAGCTGTGAATCTGCCGAACCAGTTCCTCCTCACCCATAGCAAGCAGAAATTCCTCCATATCCATGGGATAAAGGGTCTTAATATCCACTTTCCCCACCGGAAAAGAGAATTTAGCCCGATTCACCGCCACGCCCAGCAGACTGCCTGCCACGATGATGTGATACTCCGGTGCATCCTCGCAGAAGTATTTCAGAGAGGTCAGGGCACGCTCACAAAGCTGCACCTCATCAAAGACAATGAGTGTCTTTTCCCGCACGATGGTCTGTCCGCTGATTCGGGACAGCAGAGGAATCAGATAGGCAGGGCTGATATCCTCCTGAAAGGTCTCTGTCAGGCGAGGATTGGTTTCAAAGTTAAAATATGCGACATTTTCATAGCAGATTCGTCCGAATTCAAGGATGGAATAGGTCTTTCCCACCTGTCTGGCTCCCTGCAAAATGAGCGGCTTCCGAGCAGGACTGTCCTTCCATTCCTTGAGGTATTCAATGACCTTTCGATACATAAATATCCCTCCCAGAGTTGTTTTACTAATGATAACACAGTTTGATGTGAAAATCAACTTCGTTTTGACATTAAATCATACCAATATTTCGACAATTCAACATTAAATGATATAAAACAACAGTAGAGCGTCGCTCCTTTGTAAACCAAACCAAAACAGGACACCACTATGGTATATTTGCCGAATTAACTTTGTGCCACAATGTCACAAAGTCGGAACATCTGCTTTGTCAGGTGCATCCACAAAGCACCCTCTATACCGCACCGACCGATAATGGTCCGGTGCGCCCATTAGGGGCTAAGGAGCGACTGGAAAACTTCAACGCAGACTCATCTCCGGCAGCAAAAGGAGTTTGGGACGGCAGACATTACTCGCACTCCCCCGCCTCTGAATTTGTTACAGATTCAGGGGCGTTTTTGTGTATAGAGAGAAAACCATCCAACACCAACAAAAAAGGGCCTGGAACAGAGAAAAATCTCCATTCCAGACCCGATTTTTTATGATTCAGAAGAACAAAGGTTAGCCTTCGCAGACGGGAACAATCCAGTTCTTGGTGTCCTCAATCTTGCCCCACTGGATGCCGGTCAGGGTGTCATACAGCTTCTGGGTCAGAGGACCAATCTTACCGTCGGAGATGTAAGCGGTCTCATCCTTCCAGCGCAGCTCCTTGACGGGGGAGACGACAGCGGCGGTACCGGTGCCCCAGACTTCTTCCAGCTTGCCTTCCCGAGCGGCCTTCATGATGTCAGCAATGGCCAGCTTGCCCTCAATGACCTCATAGCCCCAATCCTTGCAAAGCTCGATGATGGAGCGGCGGGTGACGCCGGGCAGAACGGTGCCCACGGTGGCGGCGGTGTAGATCTTGCCGTCAATCTTGAACATGATGTTCATGGAGCCGACTTCCTCGACGTACTTCTTCTCCACGCCGTCCAGCCACAGCACCTGAGCATAGCCCTGATGCTCGGCCAGCTCGCCCGCCTTGATGGAAGCGGCATAGTTGCCGCCGCACTTGGTGAAGCCGGTCAGACCGGGAGCAGCACGGATGTACTCGTCCTCGACGTAGATGCGCACGGGGTTGATGCCCTCGGCGTAGTAAGCGCCGGAGGGAGCGCCGATGATGCAGAAGATGTAGTGCTTGGAAGCGTGAACGCCCAGACCCACGTCATTGGCGAAGATAAAGGGGCGGATGTAGTAGGAAGAGCCGTCCATGTGGGGAACCCAATCCTTGTCCACTTCGACCAGAGCCTTGACAGCCTGAATGAAGTCCTCAACGGGGATGTTGGGGATGCACAGACGGTCGGCGGAGTCGTTCATGCGGTTGGCGTTGCAGTCGGGGCGGAAGAGCTGAATCTTGTTGTCAGCGGTGCGGTAAGCCTTCATGCCCTCGAAAATCTCCTGAGCGTAGTGCAGGACGACGGTTGCGGGATCCATGGTGAAGGGCTGATAGGGGACAATGCGGGGGTCATGCCAGCCGATGCCGTCGGTATAGTCCATGACGAACATGTGGTCGGAGAACTTCTTTGCAAAGCCCAGCTTGCTCTCGTCTTCGGGCTTGGCCTTGGGAGCCTTGGTCAGCTCAATTTTGATGTCTAACATTTCGGTTTCCCTCCAGATCAATCTATAAGGTAGAGTAGTAGTACGATACGCCGTCAATTTTGCGGTTGCTATCTATTATAGCAATGTCGGGAGCGGACTGCAAGAGGACTTTAGAAATTTAAAGCAAAATGAACCGGGAAATTTCTGCATTTTTTCTGTCATTGACGCAGGATTTCATTCGTTTT
>JAKSQD010000054.1 GCA_024404315.1 Oscillospiraceae bacterium | reverse complement strand
AAATCACCAGCTGGGCTTCCTCATAGGAAGCGTCACAGCCGATGAAGGTTTCAATGTTGGGAGTTAGCATAAGAACCTCCGGGTTTTTGAAATTCGGAATGAAATTTTGAACGGTTTAATGTTCCACTTCCTCCAGCATCTCCTCCAGGAAGGCGGGCAGGCAGAAGCACCCACGGTGGAGGCGGGGGGTATAGTAGCGGGTGCGCAGGTTCAAGGATTCCCACTTTTCAGCGTTGAGGTCATCGACGGGGTGATACTTCTTGCTGGCAAAGCCGAAGAGCCAATAACCGGCGGCGTAGGTGGGGATATGCGCCTGATAAACACGGCTGATGGGGAAGGTGGAAACGATGCGCTTATGACTGCGCTGCATGGCCTCAGCGTCCTCCCGATAGAAGGGGCTTCCCTGCTGGTTGACCATGATGCCGTCCTCTTTCAGGGCGTTGTAGCAGCTTCCATAAAACTCCCGGGTGAAGAGACCCTCCGAGGGGCCGAAGGGGTCTGTGGAATCCACAATGATGAGATCATAGGTGTTCTCGCTGCGGCGGATGAACTTGAGGGCGTTGCCGAAGGAGATATGCACACGGCGGTCATCCATACGGCAGGCGTTGCCGGGCAGGTAGGAGCGGCAGGCCTCGATGACCGCCGGATCCATTTCTACCAGGTCGATGCGCTGAATCTGGTCGTAGCGGGTCAGCTCCCGCACCACGCCGCCGTCTCCTGCGCCGATGACCAAAACATCTTGAATATGGGGATGCACCGCCATGGGAACGTGGGTCATCATCTCGTCGTAGATGAACTCGTCTCGTTCCGTCAGCATGACGTTGCCGTCCAGCGTAAGCACCTTGCCAAACTCGGGGGTTTCGAAGATGTCAATGCGCTGAAACTCGCTCTGTTTGGAATAGAGCTGTCGATTGACCCGGATGGAGTGTTTCACATCCGGGGTATGAAATTCGCTGAACCAAAATTCCATTTACAGCACTCCTTTTTTGGTGAAAACCGTCATAGAAACGCCAGTATCCTGCACCAGAATATCCGCCGGAAGACGGGAAAAACGCCACAAAACGTAAAGATCACCGGCTGCGCCGGAAAGATTCGCAATCTGAATGAAATAAATGGGCCAAAACCACGTCTCTGGAGCCAGCGCACAGGCAACGCCCAGCACAAGCCCCCAAATCACAACCGGTGCCAGCGCAATGACCAGATAGGGATGCTTGGCAAAATAGACTTCACTGCCAGCGTAAGCATAAGCCAGCGTAAAACCAAAAGAGGGCTTTTTTCCGCTGTACTTCCACATAAAAACGCCGTGAACTGCTTCATGAAGGACGATATATACCACCATGCACAGGCCAACGGCCAGCAAGCGAAACTCTACTTGCCAAAAACTGCCCACCATCATCATCAGAACAGGAAGATGAAAACAGCCCAAAAGCACCATCACCACGCCAATCAGAACACCCAGTCCATTGACCAGCAGAAAGAGCTTTTTATCCTTCTGCAAATCCAGAGAAATGCTTTGTTCATATCCCTCCGGCAGGACTTCATAACTGTTCATGTCGATTCACCTCACCAAAACATTAATGCGTTCAATCTCTGCGTCCTCGGGGCCGGTCATGCTGCAACCCTTGCCCTTGGCGTATTCAATATAATCCAAAATCTCACGGGTGATTTTCTCGCCGGGAGCCAAGATGGGGATACCGGGCGGATAGCACATGACAAATTCGCTGCACACCTTGCCCTCTGTCTCCTCGATGGGTAAAGAAATCTTGTCGGCGTAGAATGCCTCCTGGGGGGAGCAAATGACCTCTGGGTCAATGTACTCCTGATTCAGCAAGCCCTTTCCGTCGGTCTGGTAACGGCGGCGAATCTCCGCCAGAGCGGAAACCAGGCGCTCCACCTCCTGGGGACGGTCGCCCATGGAGAGGTAAGCGAGGATGTTGCCGATATCGCCGAACTCAATTTGAATATCGTACTCATCCCGGAGCAGGTCATAAACCTCGATACCCGCCAGGCCGATATCATGGGTGTGAACAGACAGCTTTGTGGTGTCAAAATCAAAGATGGAATCGCCGTTGACCAATTCCTTGCCAAAGGCGTAATAACCGCCGATGGCGTTAATCTCCTCTCGGGCGTATTCCGCCATATTGGAGACCTGATGGAAGACCTCCCGGCCACGCAGAGCCAGATTGCGGCGGCTGATGTCCAAGCTGGACATGAGGAGGTAACTGCCGGAGGTGGTTTGAGTCAGATTGATAATCTGACGGACGTATCCGGCGTGAACGTTCGGCCCGACCAGCAGCAAGCTGGACTGCGTGAGGCTGCCGCCGCTCTTGTGCATGGAGACGGCGGCCATATCTGCGCCTGCCGCCATAGCAGAGGTGGGGAGGCCGCTGCCGAAATAGAAGTGGGTTCCGTGGGCTTCGTCGGCCAGGCAAAGCATTCCCGCTTCATGCGCCATTTTGACGATGGCTCTCAGGTCGGAACAAATTCCGTAATAGGTGGGGTTGTTGACCAGCACCGCCACGGCCTTGGGATGCTCCCGAATGGCCTTGCGCACCTGCTCCCGCTTCATGCCCAGGGAGATACCCAGGCGCTGATCCACCTCGGGATTGACATAGACGGGCACAGCGCCGCAGAGAACCAGAGCGTTGATGACGCTGCGGTGGACGTTTCGGGGCAGAATGATCTCATCTCCCCGCTTGCAGACGGAAAGAACCATGCTCTGCACGGAGCTGGTGGTTCCGCCCACCATGAGGAAGGCTTGCGCCGCACCAAAGGCATCGGCGGCCAGCTTTTCCGCTTCCCGGATGACGGAAACGGGGTGGCAGAGGTTGTCCAAAGGCTTCATGCTGTTGACATCCACGCCAACGCACTGCTGCCCCAGAAAGGCGGTCAGTTCAGGGTTGCCTCGGCCATGCTTATGACCCGGAACATCAAAGGGCACCACCCGCATCTGACGGAAGCGCTCTAACGCCTCATGAATGGGAGCCTTGGTCTGATCCAGATGGTATTTTCTATATGGCATTCTCTCTCATTCCCTTCGACTGGCTCCAAACAACAAAAAACGCAGACCATGCGTGGCACAGTCTGCGTGAAAAAATTCCCAATTTGCTATTAACTTTCCTAGACTAAGGCAGAAAAGCAATCAACACGGTTTGGAAAAGACGATACTCAGAGTCTATGTAGCAATTACTTCGACTACTCTTATTGACCGTTTCACAAGTCTGCGCCGCCAGCGCATTTCGGTTATAAAGGAACCAACTTATAAAATTTGAGCTTCTAACTCAATCAATAAGGCTGCACAAAGGCCGCCAATCGGCAGTGGACCCGGCTGTCCGTATGGCCTTGACTCCTGGCTGGAGTGATCCAAAATAATTGCTTTGAAACGGCTCTGAAACCGCACTCTTCAAAACACGGGTTCATTGTAGCATGACGTGTTTGGTTTGTCAAATTGATTTTGAGGCAACCCCGCACAAATGTATGTGTGTCTTGCGTCCTTCTATCAGCACTGGTGACGCAGGATGCTCAAGGCGGGAGCCTGCTCCGGCAGCTTGACACGGAAGAGCATCTGGGGATTCTTCGGCTCCTCCAGCGCTTCGCCCGACATGGTTTCCATGACAGGAGCAAGGAATTTGACGGGCTTCAGGCCGGGGCCGACCAGCTCCATCTCGTCGCCGGTTTTGAATTTATTGCGAAGGCTGACAATGGCGGTTCCGTCCTCGTCGCAGGATTGAACAATGCCGTTGATCTGCCACTCCCGGATGTAGCGGGAGCTTTCGTAATACTGACCGGGATCCCCGAAGTAGAAGCCGGTGGAATAGTGACGGTGACTGACCTTTTCCACCTCGTCCCGCCAGATGGGGTCAAGGGGCTGTCCTGCGGCGGCGGCATCAATGGCGTGACGATAAGCGCCCGTGACCAGGGCGGCATAATAGGCGCTCTTGGCTCGCCCCTCAATCTTGAGGGAGTCCAGGCCAGCGTCCATCAGCTCTTTCACATGGTCAATCATGCACATATCACGGGAAGAAAGGATATAACTGCCTCTTTCATCCTCGATGATGGGGAAATACTCGCCGGGGCGCTTCTCCTCCATCAGGGTGTAGTGGTAACGACAGGGCTGGGCGCAAGCGCCACGGCTGGAATCCCGCTTGGAATCGTTGGTCATGTAGTTACTCAGCAGACAGCGCCCCGAATAGCTCACGCACATAGCGCCGTGGACAAAGGCTTCTATCTCCAATTCCTTGGGCGTTTTGGCTCGAATCTCCCGAATTTCCTCCAGAGAGCACTCACGAGCCAAAATCACACGGCTGGCTCCCAGCTCGTGCCAGGCACGGGCGGTCTCATAGTTGGAGATGCTGGCCTGGGTGGAGATGTGTTTTTGAACGTGAGGGGCGTATTTCTGCGCCAGACGGAAGGCACCCAAATCAGCCACGATGACAGCGGTCACACCGGCATCGTCCAGAACCTCCAACCACTGGGGCAGGTTGCAAATCTCGTTGTTGCGGGGCATGGTATTGATGGTGACATGGACATTGACCCCTTTGCTCTTGGCCAGCTTCACGGCCTCATAGAGCTGGTCGCCGGAGAAGTTTCCCGCAAAGGCACGCATACCGAAGGTTGTACCGGCCAGATAAACCGCATCCGCACCATAAGCAATGGCCATTTTCAGCCGCTCCATATCTCCGGCAGGAGCCAGCAGCTCAATTTTTTTGTTCATAGATGATATTCCTCTTTGTGTTGTCAATGGGTACAGGCGTGGGACGTAGAGAACGGGTCACACAGCAAGAAAGTCGAAACAACGCTGTGCCCGAAAAAGAGCTTGCTTCTACGGACACAGCGTGAATGGAAGGGGTTATTCCCGATTGCCAGTCTGAGCGGCCTTAAATGCGTTAAAGCTGTCGGCGGTGTTGAAGAAATGGTCGTTGCCGTCGTCGCCCAGCATGAAATAGTAATAATCGGTTTTCTCGGGATAGAGTGCGGCTCGGATGGAGGCTTCGCCGGGGTTGCAGATGGGGCCGACGGGCAGACCCGCATACCGGCGGGTATTATAGGGGCTGTCAATGTTCAGCTCCTTTTCGGTCAGCTTTTCCTTGCGCTCCTCCAGAATATACTGGACGGTGGAGTCCATTTCCAGCTTGCCGCCGATGCTGTCGTGCTTGGTATCGCTCAGTCGGTTGTGGATGACGGAGGAAATCAGCTCACGGTCAGAGCCTGTGGTTTCCTTTTCGATGATGGAAGCCATGATGAGGATTTCATCCCGGCTGTAACCAAGTTCATCGGCTCGTTTGAGCATGGATTCGTCAAACTTGGAGCCGAAGTTGCTCAACAGACGTTGAAGCACCGCCGCACCGCTGGAATTTTTATAAAATTCGTAGGTGTCGGGGAAGAGGTAGCCTTCCAGACCCTCCACACCCTTTCGACTGACGCTCTTGAGGAAGTCAAAGTCGAAAGTGGTCTGTTCCACCGCTGCAAGCAGCTCCTGCTGGGAGCAGATGCCCGCTTCCTCCAATAGCTGGAAGATTTCCTTGACGGTGTAGCCCTCCGGGATGGTGATGGTTGCCGTCTCTCGGTTGGAGGCGGTGGAGCTGATACCGCTCAAGAGGGCGGAATAATCCATCTGGGTATTTAGCTCATAGGTTCCCGCCGCCACACGGTCGGCCTTATGGGTAAAGGCAGCAAACAGCTCAAAGAGGGACTGATACTCAATGAGTCCTTCTTCCTTCAGCTTGGCCGCCACGTCACCAAATTGGTCGGTATTGGAGACGGTGAAGGTGACGGTTTTTTCCGGCTTATCCAGCGCCAGCAGGTCTCCCGCCCAATTCCAGCCGAGCGTTGCCAGCCCAAAGGAGATGCCCAGCACGCACAACACATAGACCAGAGCGCCCAGCAGCGCTTCGGCGTTGGTTCTCGGTCCCTTCCGCTTGCGCTTTTCCTTCTTTGGGGGCGTTCTGTTTTCCACCGGAGCGGCGGCTCTCGGTTCCTCCACGGGGAGGGGCTCTTCTTCCGGCAGCTCTTGCGTGAAGACAATCAGCTCTGGATCCCAGGAACGGGTTCCCTCCTGCCAGTCAAACTGCTTCCAGTTTTCCTGTGGCGTAGAGCCATCGTTTCTTTTGTTGGTTTCGTCAGACATAAACCAACCCCCCTTCGAAGTTTGAAAACCCATCGGTCAATCAAGATGCACCGATGACGCAGGAATTTTTTGCTGGAATGCCTTTGTTTTCCAACAATTCCGCAGTGGTACAGCAAAAAACGAACCAATCCAGCGGTGTACCGCTGATTGACAAATCAGCTCTTAATAATGGTAGTGAATGCCGTTTTTAACCTTGTCGCTGGCTTCCTTGCCACGGAGAACCTCAATGAGTTTGAGGCCAAATTCAAAGGAAGAACCGGCGGCCTCAGCGGTGATGATGCGGCCATCCTCCACCACATGAGCGCCCTTCATCATGACGGCGGAGAACATCTGCTCCTCCATGCCGGGGTAGACGGTGGCACTGCGGCGATCCAGCAGACCCAGCTGCGCCAGGATAGTGGGAGCGGCGCAAATGGCGCAGACGTATTTTCCCTCGGTAGCGGCATTGTGAATCATCACCTGAGCGTCGATGGAGGACAGAATGTTATGGACACCACCCAATCCGCCGGGCAGCACCAGCATCTCCATGTTGTCCAAGCTCACCTGATCCAGCGTGAGATCAGCCTGAACCGTGATGTTCTGGCCGGAAACCACGCTCTTGTCACCGTTGACCGTCACAAGAGCCACTTCCACACCGGCACGGCGGAGCACATCGCAGGGTGCCAGCGCTTCCACGGTTTCAAATCCATTGCCAAGCAAAATATAAACCATAACTTTTTCGTCCCTCTCTCTTCTGGGCGCAGTCCGGACGGGTGCTTTTGTTTAGTTTACCCATTCACGGCAAAAAACTGCATTCTGCCAGAGCGTTTGCGTTTGATATATTGGGTCTGAATGCAAAAAAAGCAAGCCGACCCGATTTCCTGCATTATAGCATGGCTCTTTTGAAAAGTCCAGCAATAGCGGATGGAGTTTACATTTTCGTCAATATTAGTCAAAAAAAGCGAAACAAACCCTCAGCTCGACATACACTTTGAAGAGGCTCTCCTTCCAAGAAAAAACTCGCAAAAATACAGAAAAAGTTCTTGACAAGCGGGTGCTGGTCTGCTAGAATGACAGAGCAAAACAAAGTAGGAACGGTCCTCACCTTCTGGGTTTCCTGTCCAGTGGTCAATAGCAAGCGTGTTTCCATAGGGTTTTTCTGTTGGAAGTGTGTTGTGTGCGGGTGCCGTTTCCGGTATCCGTTTTGATTTTTTTCTGGAGGTGTTTTCGTATTAGCAGCCTGTCTCATCAGATCAATGAGGAGATCCGTGACAAAGAAGTTCGTCTGATCTCCGCTACCGGTCAGCAGCTCGGCATTATGTCTTCCCGCGCCGCAAACGAAGAAGCACAAAAGGCGGGTCTTGACCTGGTCAAGATTTCTCCCAAGGCCGTTCCCCCCGTCTGTAAGATTATGGACTACGGCAAGTTCCGTTTTGAACAGTCCAAGCGGGAAAAAGAGGCCAAAAAGAACCAACACGTTGTTGAAATCAAGGAGATTCGTATGTCCCCCAGCATTGACGTGGGTGACTTTAACACCAAGCTCCGCAACGCCCACAAGTTCCTGGGCGAAGGCAATCGTGTGAAGGTAACAATCCGCTTCCGTGGCCGTGAAATGGCTCACACCGACATCGGAGAAAACCTCCTGCGCCGGTTTGCAGAGGAAAGCGCAGAGGTCGCTGTGATGGACAAGAAGCCCGTGCTGGATGGTCGTCACATGACGATGCTGCTTTCCCCGAAGACCTCCAAGGACGCCGTAACCAAGGCTCCTGCCGCAAAGCCGGCAAAAGAGGCTCGGAAAACTACACCCAATCAATAAATCCCAGTGTGCGGAGTAATCCGCCAGATGAAAGGAGTTTCCATCATGCCTAAGATGAAAACGCACAGCGGTGCAAAGAAGAGATTCAATCTCACCAAGACCGGCAAGGTGAAGCGCGCACACGCCAACGCCAGCCACATCCTGACCAAGAAGACCACCAAGCGTAAGAGAGGCCTCCGCATGGGTGCCTACGCAGATGTGACCAACAGCGCCACCATCCGCGAGATGATCCCTTACAAATAAGTCGCAGTAAGACGAATAGGAGGCAACACAAATGGCTAGAGTTAAACGCGCAATGATGACGCGCAAAAGAAGAAATAAGATCCTGAAGCTGGCTAAGGGCTATTGGGGTGCAAAGAGCAAGCACTATAAGATGGCTAACGAGGCCGTTATGAAGTCCCTGACCTACGCTTACAAGAGCCGCCGCCTGAAGAAGCGTGACTTCCGCCGCCTGTGGATCACCCGTATCTCCGCCGCCTGCAAGCAGAACGGCATCAACTACTCCACCTTCATGCACGGCCTGAAGCTGGCTGACATCGCCATCGACCGTAAGATCCTGGCCGAGCTGGCTGTCAACGACAAGGCTGTCTTCGCTCAGCTGGTGGAGACCGCTAAGAGCAAGCTGTAATTCAGCCCTCTTCGCTTTTCCTCTATCCAAACACCACGCCGAATTGGTCTCACAGGGCTGATTCGGCGTGTTTTTCTTTGTTCAAAAAGCACAAAAAGCACCAGATTCGGCTGATAACAGCTGATTCCCGTGCTTTTTTCTTATTTTGTTAGAGAGACAGGCTCTCCATGTCCTCCGGGACATAGACGTTTCCCTGGTAGGCGGTCTTTGCCTCGTTGGTCATGCGCTCCCGGCGCTCGGGGCCGTAATCCACCGTGTGATAAATCACCAGGTTTTCGGCGTTCAGGCGCTCCGCCAGCTGTGCGGCATCCAGGCTGGTGACGTGGCTGCGCTGATAGGGCTGGTATTCGTCCCGATCCTCGTAGAGACAATAGGCTTCGGAGAACAGCCATTTTGCGCCCTGGGCGTATTGCTCGGAGGATTCTTTGACCGGCTCATCACCGGGGAAGCAAACCTTTTCCCCGTTCGGCAGGGTCAGCAGGAAGCCGAACTGCTTCATCTTCTTGGAGCCGATATCAAAGCAGGTCAGGTCAAAGCCGGGCAGCTCCAAATGGTCGCCGTCCTCTACCTCCCGGAACAAAATCTGTTTGTCGAAATATTTGGTCATTTTTTTGCCCAAAATCATCTCACAGATGGTGCGGACGTGAGCCAGCGTTTCCTTGCAGGCGTAGATGGTAAAGGTTCCCTGATAGCCGTTTTCCGCCATTTCGGTGGCGGCGGCTCGGATGACCCAGGGCGTACCTAAAATGTGGTCGGTGTGGCTGTGGGTAACGTACATGGCGGGAATCTCGGTAATGCTGACCCCCAGGCGATCCAGGCGAACCAGCACCTCATTGCCGCCGCCAGCATCAACCAGCAGCTTATTTTCTCCTTCTTCCAACAGGAAGCAGGTATTAAAGCGTTTCAGCACCATGGCGCAGCCGGTGCCCAGGAAGGTGACTTTCATAGAATGACCTCTTTTTTGTTAGCAGTGCGGGAGTGAAGACGAAAAAGCGCAAAAATCGACTGGAGAAGCGTCCCAGGCGCTCCCCTCCATCGACCTCAAAAAAGGAACGCAGAAAGT
The DNA here is from genome assembly GCA_024404315.1 of Oscillospiraceae bacterium. Lineage (GTDB taxonomy): Bacteria > Bacillota > Clostridia > Oscillospirales > Oscillospiraceae > Onthomonas. The sequence continues at coordinate 10,282 of JAKSQD010000054.1, read as the reverse complement.
GTTTCCTCCCTCTGCGTTCCTCATTGTCAGCTTAAAACGAACATAAAAACGAACATAAATTCTCTTTATGTTAAATTATAGACTTTGTTTATGGATGAATTACCCAATTGCAGGCAAGCAATCCGCAAGCATCAAGCCAGAGCTGCGGTGATGATGGCCATGGAGTAAACCTCCATACCGTTGCAGCCACGGGACAGGTCGTTGATGGGAGCGTTCAAGCCGGTCAGGATGGGGCCGTAAGCGTCGAACTTACCGAGACGCTGGGCAATCTTGTAGCCGATGTTACCAGCGTTGATGTCGGGGAAGATGAAGACGTTGGCGTGGCCTGCCACATTAGAGTGGGGGCACTTGGTATGTGCAACGGCGGGAGAAACGGCTGCGTCGAACTGAAGCTCGCCGTCAATGGCCAGGTCGGGGCGCTTTGCCTTTGCCAGGCGGGTGGCCAGAGCCATCTTATCCACGTCAGCGTCCTTGCCGGAGCCCTTGGTGGAGAAGCTCAAGAAGGCAATCTTGGGATCAATACCAAAGATCTTGCCGCACTCAGCGCACTCAATACCGGTTTCAGCAATCTGGGAAGCGGTGGGATGAATGTTAATGGCGCAGTCACCGAAGGCCAGAACTTCGTTTTCACCGGATGCAGAAGGACGAACCAGAATGAAGCAGGAAGAAACGCTCTCATAGCCGGGCTTGGTTCTGATGATCTGGAGAGCGGGACGGACGGTATCAGCGGTGGAATAGGTAGCGCCGCCCAGCAGGGAGTCAGCAACCCCCATCTTGACCAGCATGGTGCCGAAATAGTTGGGCTGACGGAGGATGGGAATAGCCTTTTCACGGGTCATACCCTTGTTCTTGCGCAGCTCTACGAAGGCATCGACCATCTCGTCGAAGCGGGCGTAGTTATTGGGGTCGATGATTTCAGCGCCACGGACGTTATAACCTGCGTCCTCAGCGGCGGCGAAGATATCCTGGGGATTGCCCACCAGAATGGGGGTCAGGAAGGTGGAAGCCAGCAGACGGGAAGAAGCCTCCAGAATACGAGGGTCAGCGCCCTCAGTGAAAACAATTGTCTTAGGAGAAGCCTTGAGCTTCTGAATCATTGCACCAAAACCAAATGCAGCCATTGTGAATAAACCTCCAAAAAAATTACAGAATCGTGCCGGACTCAGCTTATATCAATAATGTACCACTTTGGCAAAAGAATTGCAAGAGGGAATCTGTCTATCTTCACATTTTTTCAGGGTCATTTTTGCATTTTTTCAATTATTGTTACAATTTTAACAATCTTTCATTCCATTGTTTCGCTCAGGTAACTCATTATTTCATTTGATGAGACCAAAGTTTCCTTTTATGACAAGGATGGAACCCAAAGTCAGCCTTCTTCCTGCCGTTTGCTGGCTGTTTCGTTCGAGAGCGTGTTTGGAGAGCCTAGCCGCAAAGGAAAGTGCCAAACAAGCAGCGTGCTGTTGATTGACCGGTAGGTTCTAAATAACAGCGGCCACGCCGTAGCTGACCACGCTCATGATGGCGGCAGCAATGACCACGCCCAGCATGATAGCGGGAACGGCATGTTTAAAACGAACGCCAGCCAGCGCCGCCAGCAGAGAAGCCGTCCAGGCTCCGGTACCGGGCAGGGGGATGGCGGTCAGAATGGTCAGACCCAGCCATGCGTATTTATCCAGAATATCCCGGTTTTTATTGGCTTTTTTCTCGAAAAAGTCCACGATTTTCTCCATAAAGCGACCATGGCGGCGCATCCAGCGGAACACATGCTGAACAAACAGCAGGATGGGAGCAATGGGAATCATGTTGGCGATTGCGCAGAGGGGAATAGCCACCTTCGGCTCCAAGCCCAAGCCCACGGCGATGGGCAGACCGGCACGCAGCTCAATGATGGGCAGCATAGAGACAAACATAGAAGCGGCAATTTTTCCAGCGTAGGTGCTGGTCAGCCAAATCCAAAAGGGAGAAGAAAACATAATCGTTACCTCATTTTGTATGTTTCATCACCCCGTCAAACGGCGTGGGGTGACAAATACTTTTTCAGATAGCGGCCAGTATAGGACGCTTCGCACTGGGCGACTTCCTCCGGGGTTCCGGTGCAAACCACCTGTCCGCCAGCGTCGCCGCCCTCCGGTCCCAGGTCAATGATATGATCCGCCACCTTAATTACATCCAGATTATGCTCGATGATGAGCACGCTATTCCCCGTGTCGGCCAAGCGCTGAATCACATCAATCAGCCGACGAACGTCGTCGGTGTGCAGGCCGGTGGTTGGTTCATCCAGAATATAAAAGGTGCGTCCGGTGGAGCGCTTGGAAAGCTCGGTGGCCAGCTTGACCCGCTGGGCTTCCCCGCCGGAGAGAGTGGTGCTGGACTGACCCAGCTTGACATAGCCCAGCCCCACATCATAGAGGGTTTGGAGCCGGTTGTAAATCTTGGGAATAGACTGGAAGAACGCCAGAGCCTCCTCCACCGTCATATCCAGCACTTCCCAGATGTTTTTTCCTTTGTAACGAACCTCCAGCGTTTCCCGGTTATAGCGCTTTCCCTTGCAGATCTCGCAGGGAACGTAAACATCCGGGAGAAAGTTCATCTCAATTTTCACCAGGCCGTCACCGGAGCAGGCCTCGCAGCGTCCGCCCTTGACGTTGAAGGAAAAACGCCCGTTGTTGTAGCCTCGGCTCCGAGCGTCCTCGGTTTTGGCGTAAAGGTCTCGGATATCGGAGAAAAGCCCGGTATAAGTGGCGGGGTTGGATTTCGGCGTGCGACCAATGGGGCTTTGGTCGATGCAAATCACCTTGTCCAAATGCTCCTCCCCCTCCAAAGCGTCGTGCTGACCGGCTCGGCACTTGGCTCGGTTCAGGTCAGCGGCAAGGCGTTTGTGGATGATATCGTTCACCAGAGAGGATTTACCGGAGCCGGACACGCCGGTCACACAGGTGAGCGTCCCCAGCGGGATGGATACGTCAATATTTTTCAGGTTGTTTTCTCTGGCTCCTCGGACGGTGAGCCATTTGCCATTGCCCTGCCGCCGCTGGCTGGGGAGGGGAATCTTTTTCCGTCCGGCCAGATAATCGCCGGTGAGGGAACCGGGGGTGTTCATGACCTCCTCCGGCGTACCGGCTGCCACAACTTGTCCGCCGTGGATGCCAGCGCCGGGACCGATATCCACCAGATAATCCGCTGCTCTCATGGTGTCTTCGTCGTGCTCCACCACAATCAGGGTGTTGCCCAAGTCCCGGAGGTGGCGCAGGGTGGCCAGCAGGCGGTCATTGTCCCGCTGATGGAGGCCGATGGAGGGTTCATCCAGAATATACAGCACCCCCATGAGCAAAGAGCCAATCTGCGTGGCCAGGCGGATGCGCTGGCTTTCACCGCCGGAGAGGGTTCCAGCCTTCCGGTCAAGCTGCAAATAAGACAGTCCCACGGACTGAAGGAAGCTCAAACGGGAGCGAATTTCCTTTAAAATCTGCTCACCAATCATGCGCTGTTGACGGGTTAAGGCCAGCTCCTCCATGAAGCGGAGGGCATCGCTGATGGGCAGGGCGCAGAATTTGTCGATGCTCAGGCCGCCCACCGTCACGGCGAGGACTTCTTTCCGCAGCCGTCTGCCCTGGCAGTCGGGACAGGGACACTCACTCATCACCTCTTCCAGTTGCTTGCGGGCTGTGTCAGAGGTGGTTTCTTGATAGCGCCGCTCGATGTTGGGCAGGATGCCCTCAAAGGGCTGGTACAGAGTTCCCTTTCCACGGGGCTGGTCATAGTGGAGGGTTAATTTTTCCTTTTTGGTTCCGTGAAGGATGATATCCTTGACGTTTTTGGGAAGTTTTTTGTAAGGCTCTGTCAGAGAGAAGTGATACTTCTCCGCCATGGCCTCGAAATACATCCGGGAAATACCGTCGCCCTTGATGTTATTCCAGCCGCTGGCCTGAATCGCTCCCTCAACGAGAGAGAGGGTTTCATCCGGGATGATGAGAGCGGGGTCTGCCCTGAGCTGGCTGCCCAGGCCGGTGCAGGTGGGGCAAGCACCAAAGGGATTGTTAAAGGAAAAGGAGCGAGGGGACAGCTCCTCAATGGAAATACCGCAGTCCTCACAGGCGTAGTTTTGAGAGAAGGTCATCTCCCGTTCCTCACGGGGCAAATCGACCAGGACGATGCCACCGGAGAGCTTGGCCGCCACCTCGCAGGAATCGGTCAGGCGGCGGAGAATATCCTCCCGAATGACCAGACGATCCACAATGACCTCAATGTGATGCTTGAGGTTTTTGTCCAGCTTGATTTCCTCGGAGAGGTCATAGAGACTGCCATCCACCCGAACCCGGACGTAACCGGATTTGCGAAGGCTTTCCAGCGTCTTTTCGTGCTGTCCCTTTTTGCCCCGCACGATGGGAGCCATAATCTGAACACGAGTGGCCTGGGGCAGTGCCATGACCTGATCCACAATCTGGTCAATGGTCTGCTGCCGAATTTCCTTTCCGCACTGGGGACAGTGTGGGGTTCCAACCCGAGCCCACAGCAGGCGGAGGTAGTCGTAAATTTCCGTGACCGTGCCGACGGTGGAGCGGGGATTCTGGGAGGTGGTTTTCTGGTCAATGGAAATGGCGGGAGACAGACCGTCAATGTAATCCACATCAGGCTTGTCCATCTGCCCCAGGAACATCCGGGCGTAGGAGGAGAGGCTCTCCACATAGCGGCGCTGTCCTTCGGCATAGATGGTATCAAAGGCCAGAGAGGACTTGCCGGAACCGGAAAGCCCCGTGACCACCACCAATTTGTCTCTGGGGATGGAAATATCAATATTTTTCAGGTTGTTGGCTCTTGCGCCTTTCACAAAGATGTGAGACTGCATAAATAACTCCTTTGGAGTGTGCGGCGGGCAGGACGTAATTTCTCACGTCTGAGCCCACGTTTTTCCTTTCGTCTATCGTTCATTTGTTTCATACGCTATTATAGACGAAACAATTTTTAATGTAAAGAACGAATAGGAGAAAAGGTTCCTGAAAAAAATGACAGAAATTTGGAAGAAATCTCATCAGCTCTTGTGAAGAACGGGAAAACACGCTATAATAAAGAAGTCCGCCGAAGCAGCGGAGACCCGCCGGCATCCTGTGCCGCAAATAACGAGGAATTTATCCCTCTTTTCAAAGGAATTCTCCATGAATAAGACTGATTTACTGAATCAACTCTCCTCTACCCCGGAGGAGCGTCTGCTGCTGTCCAAGGCGCTGGATCAAATGCAGCTGGCCGACCTGCGGAGCGTGCCCACCCACACGGGCTTTCTCTCTCCGGCGGAGGCGCTCGCCGTGGAACGCCTGACCGAACAGGCCGAGCCGGTGAACCATGTGTTTCTGGGCGGATTTCAGGATGCAGAGCGGCGGCGCTGCTGCTTTCTCCCCTCCTGGCAGGAGCCGGAGGACGTGGAGGAAAGCGAGCTGGTTTCCGCTGTCCGGGCTACCTGGTTCCAAAGCCACCCCCTCACCCACCGGGATTTTCTCGGCTCGCTGATGGGATTGGGCATCAAGCGGGAGGCGGTTGGGGATATCCTGGTCAGCGAGGGAAGCTGTGATATCCTGCTGCTGCCTGAATTGCAGTTTTTTGTCACGGAAAATCTGGAATACGCCGGTCACGAAAAGCTCAAGGTAGAAGCCATTCCCCTGGAAAATCTCCATTTTCCCCAGCCCAAAATCAAGCTGGTGCGAGATACCGTTCCCTCTCTCCGGCTGGACGCTGTGGCGGCAGCAGGCTTCAACATCAGCCGCAGCAAGCTCACCGACTTCATCCACGCCGGGAAAGTGACGGTGAACTGGCAGACCGTCACCCGCTCGGACTACGCCATAGAAGAGGGCGATGTCATCGCCTGCCGGGGATTGGGTAAGTGCCGCCTGGCGGAGGTGGGACGGGTCAGCCGCAAGGGACGGCGAAACGTAACCATGGAACGGTTTATCTGAACAGTTTTATCATATATAAGGAAACATCAATATGAAATTCATCTCATGGAACGTCAACGGCCTGCGAGCCGTGCTGAAAAAGGGCTTTGAGGATCGCTTCAACGACCTAAACGCCGACATCTTCTGTTTGCAGGAAACCAAATTGCAGGCCGGACAAGTGGCGCTGGACTTTCCCGGCTACCACCAGTATTGGAACTACGCCGAAAAGAAGGGCTACTCCGGCACCGCCGTTTTCACCCGTCGGCAGCCGCTGAAGGTGGTCTACGGCATGGGCATCCCCGAACACGACACCGAAGGCCGCCTCATCACCCTGGAATTTGAAGATTTCTACTTTGTCTGTTGCTATACCCCCAACGCCCAGAACGAATTGAAGCGCATTGACTACCGGATGCAGTGGGAAGATGACCTGCGTGCCTACCTCATGCGGCTGGATGAGCACAAGCCCGTCATCTACACCGGCGACCTGAACGTAGCGCACGAGGAAATCGACCTCAAAAACCCCAAGTCCAACCGAGGCAACGCCGGTTTCTCCGACCAAGAGCGTGGAAAGATGACCGAGCTGCTCTCCAGCGGCTTTGCCGACACCTTCCGCCGCCTCCACCCCGATGCCCGGGACGCTTATAGCTGGTGGAGCTATCGCTTCAAGGCTCGGGAGAAAAACGCCGGATGGCGCATTGATTATTTCATCGTGTCGGAGCGGCTGATGGAGCGTGTGGAGCAAGCCTCCATCCATCCCGAAATTTTTGGCAGCGACCACTGCCCGGTGGCGCTGGTTCTGCGCAATCCCTAATCTTCCCAAACAAACAGAAAAAGAGGTAAAAAACAATGAATCACACCGAACCCCTGGGACGTTCCACCCCTTACACGGAAAAACGGGTTGTTCTCATCTATGTTCTGCTGCTGCTGGCCGTTCTGATCTCCACCGTGATTTTCATCGTAAAAGGTACCATGGACGCTCTGCAAATCGCCCTGACCATCGCCACGGTGGGTTGCGTCATCGGCGGACTTTATAACAACTTCCGTTGCCGCAAGGAAATTCTGTTGTTTGATGACTACTTCACCGTGGGCGGACAGCGCTTTGACTATAAGGCCATCCGTAAAATCGAGTGCGTGCGTGGCTCACAGATAATGTTTTCCACCGGCAACGGCCTGGGTCAGAAGTACAATGTCCTCGTGGGCAACGGTGACGCTTTGGTCTACCTCATCAACCGCAAGCGCAAGGATTATTGGAAGAATCAGAAGAAGTAACCGCCGCCCGCCTCTGTGAGCGCTACAACAACCAGGGCAACGGCGGGATCAGAAAGTCAAAAGCTGTCTCTTGCTCCACACAGATTCGGAGCTTGAGACAGCTTTTTTTGATGGATAAACGTTATTGAGCGCCGATGGACTTTTTCTTACGACATGGTGGGGAAAAGCATGGCTTTGGCCTTCACGAGCTGCTCCACAAAATAGTCCACCTCTTCCACAGTGGTGGAGCGGTCAAAGGAGATGCGGAACGCTCCGTCACGCTGGGGTTTGGTCAGACCCATGGCGGCGTAAACATGGCTGGGCTTTCCCCGGTGGCAGGCGGAACCGGCGGAAACACACACGCCGTTGTCACCCAGCACCCGCACCAGCACCTCCGCTTTATAGCCGGGCAGCGTCAAAGCCAGAATGTGAGGGGCTTCTCCCTGAGCGATGACCTCCACTTGAGGGAGCGCTCCCGCCAACCCAGCGAGGGTGTACTGTTTCAGCGCTTCCATGTGGGCGATATCCTGCCGGAAGGTGGCTTTGCAGAGTTTGGCCGCCACACCAAAGGCCGCAATTTGGGAAGTGGCCTCTGTGCCGGAGCGCAGCCCGTTTTCCTGGCCGCCGCCGGTTATCAGAGCGGGGAAGCTCAAGCCGGAGCGAATATACATTGCGCCGATTCCTTTCGGGCCGTGAATTTTATGGGCGGAGATGGAAAGCAAATCCACGCCGAGGCTTCTGGGGGTAAAGGGAACCTTCAAAAAGCCCTGAACCGCATCACAATGAAACAAAATCTTGCGGTCAAACCGTTTCACCAAAGCGCAGGCTTCCTTCACCGGCAGCACCGTACCAAGCTCGTTGTTGACCAGCATCATGGAGACCAGGACGGTATCCTCCCGAAGGGCAGCGGCCAGCTCGTCCAGAGAAACATTTCCTTGCGCTGTGGGCTGGAGATAGGTGACTTCATAGCCCTCTTTTTCCAGCTGCTTGCAGGTTTCCAGAATGGCGGAATGCTCAATGGCAGTGGTGATGAGATGCTTCCCCTTGCGGCGGTTGACATACAGGCCGGCACGAAGCGCCCAGTTGTCGCTTTCCGTTCCGCAAGAGGTGAAAACCAGCTCCTTGGGACTGCATCCCAGGGCTTGCGCTACGGCGGCTCGGCCTTCCGCCACCTGCTTTGCGGCGGCAGTGGCGCTGGGATAGCGGGAGGAGGGATTGCTCCATCCCTCCATCATGGCAGCATAGGCAGCGTCCGCCGCTTCCTTGAGCACGTTGGTGGTGGCGGCGGAATCCAGATAAGCAAACATAAATGCACCTGCGTTTCAGATAAAATAAGAAATCGTGTATTAGTTTAACGGGAAAAGAGAAGCTTGTCAAATGATTTCACAGGAAATTTGGGGCAGAGAATGCCATTTCAGAAAAAAGCGTCCTCCCTCATTTGGTTTCGCCCAGCACCTGGCCCACATAATAGGCCATGAGATAGGGCATTTTTTCCTCCTGATTGGCCAGATTACAGCCCAAAATCTCCCGGATTTTGCCCATGCGGTAATTGACGGTGTTGCGGTGAGTGAACATTTCGTCCGCCACCTGCTGGAGGCTGCCCTCCGCTTTGAGATAGTGGAAAAGGGTTTCGGTGTAGACACTGCCATACTTTTGGTCGTGTTCCAGCAGCGGTCCCATGGTCTCCTGATAATAAGTAGTGAGAAACTCCCGGTCGGGAGCGGCGTACAGCAGCTTATAAAAGCCCATATCCCGGAAGCGCACCATTTCGATTTTCTGGAAGAACGCCCGGCGGCCAGCGGCCACGGCCTCATGAAAGCTGTCCGAGAGGTGAATATAATCCGTGACCGGTTCTCCCACCCCCACGCAGACGAACGTATCCACCAAACGCTCCCGGATACATTCCAAAACCCGCTGCGCCGCCATATCTGCCGCCTTGCGATCCATGGAGTTGAGTAGCACAATGAAACGCTTCTGATAGCGGAACACCAGATAAGGGAAGGAAAAGGAGCGCAGAGCGGTATGCAGCCGAAGAATGCTCCGCTGATCCAGGACATTGGCTCGGATATCCTCCGTGACCTGGATATGAACCGCCAGCATCTGGAAGCCCTGCTTCTCCTGGAAGTACTCGGAAAGGTGCGCCTGATAGATGCCCGACTCATAGGGTGCTCGGAGGGTGTGAATCACGGCCTCTGCCAAATGGTCATCCTCCCGGCTGCTTTTGTATATTCTGGAACAGCAATCCCGTACAAATTCTGTCTGGGACATATGCCAAGGCATGGTAATGAGGGGGAACTCTCTTTCCTTGCAGTGTTGAATCACCGACTGCGGAACCTCGCTGATGTATTTGCCCACGTTGAGCACCACACCGGCGCACCGGTGCTCCATCATAACATCCAGAAAACGGATTAAATCCGCCTCATCCTTGACCAAATAACCACTGGTCACAATCACTTCGTTGCCCCAGAAAAATTCCGCCACGCTGGTGTCAGTGGTCATATGTACCCAGGTGACAATATAATCCAGAGCGGTTTCCCCGCTGAGGAGCTTCAAATGATATTTCTCTCTGGTCTGATCCAGCATTTCTTTGATTGTCAGCGCCATCGTCTGTTTCCTCCTAAGATATCTTATTTGATGAAGTATTTTTTGTCAACTACAGACAACTCTACGGACAAAAACCGGGGCTTTTGTCGTGCAAAGGCGGTTTTCCAGCGCAGAGGCAGAGGAATTTTTCTTTTCCTCTATGCAGAAAACACAAAACACGCCGCCCTGAGCTGTGCTTTTTCGAAAAATTTCTTTTTCCGAAGGTGTTAGCATTAAAGTAGGTTGGTATATTTTTCACCCCTCCGTCACGGCTACGCCGTGCCACTGTTGATAAAGTGCGGCTTCGCCGTTTTCTCTGTTTTCGGCTAAAATGCGTTACTAACGCATTTTGCAAGCTTACGCTTGCCGCCGAAACTCCTGTTAGGGGAGGCATTTTTCCCACTATACAAACGGGAAAAGGCAAAGTTCTGTCCCCCCTAACAGGGTGGATGTCAGCGTTAGCTGACAGGGGGGGTGATTCTAGCAAATAACAACCCACTTTCTTACTATCACCTTTCCGAATT
>JAKSQD010000053.1 GCA_024404315.1 Oscillospiraceae bacterium | reverse complement strand
TAATTTTGCTTCCAAATTTGTTGGGAAAGCCGCAGGAATACTGACGTATTTCAAGAGTTTTACGGCAAATTTGGAAGTGAAAGGACAAGCAAGGCGCACATTCGACGATTGTGCGGTGTTGCCTTAGAGATTGGATGGGCTTTTTCCCCTCAGCGAACCCCAATTATTTTTACTTTTATAAGGAGGTCACAACAGTATGAAGTACGAAATCAAAGGCGGCGGTATGCCCGTGGTGGAAATCCAGCTGGAAGCAGGCGAGAAAATCAACTGCGAAGCAGGCGGTATGCTCTGGATGACCAACAACCTGAAAATGGCAACCCATGGCGGCGGCCTGGGCAAGATGTTTGGCCGTGCTTTCTCCGGTGAGAGCATGTTTACCAACAGCTACACCGCAGAACGAGGCCCCGGCATGATTACCTTCGGCTCCTGCTTCCCCGGCAGCATTCTGGCGCTGGAAGTGCGTCCCGGCCAGGATATCATCTGCCAGAAGTCCGCTTATCTGGCCTCTACCCCCGGCGTTGAGCTGTCTGTCGCCTTCCAGAAGAAACTGGGCGCAGGCTTCTTTGGCGGCGAAGGCTTCATCATGCAGCGGATGTCCGGCTCCGGTCTGGTCTTTGTGGAGATTGACGGCACTGCCATCACCTACGACCTGGAAGCAGGCCAGCAGATGGTGATTGATACCGGCCATCTGGCCATGATGGACAGCTCCTGTCACATGGACATTGAATCCGTCAAGGGCGGTATGAAGAATAAGCTCCTGGGCGGCGAAGGCTTCTTTAACACCGTGGTCACTGGCCCGGGTCGCATCACCCTCCAGACCATGCCCAAGAGCGCTTTGGCCTCTTCCATCGCAGGTCTGATTCCCAGCAACAACGGCTAACAAGCAGCGCTCAAGCGCCAAACAATCGACATATCTCGACATATGAAAATCGCTCGCTCCTTTTGACGGGAACGAGCGATTTTTTGTCTTGAGAGACTTATCCAACAAGGAAGGTATACTTTTCCACACTGTAAAGGGGGATGAAGGGAACCATGATGGGCGTGGATTTCACATAAGCCTGATACTCCGGGTCTTTGCCGTAGTTTTTATTCTGACGAATCTCCAGGCGGCGAGCGCCGGAGAACATCACATAAATGATGCCCAAATAACCAATGAGAGCCACCACCCACTGTCCAACCGTATCCAGAGCAGTGAAGCCGGTCACAAACACGCCCGTCCAAAAGAGCATCTCGCCCAGGTAGTAGCGAAAGAACGGCAAAAAGCTGCCCTTCTGAGTTCCGTTTTCCTCTTCACGGCTCTGCCGTGCTGCTGCCCGGGAGAAGCTTCTTTCTCCTGGGTCTTTCTTTTTTCCTGTTTCTATGATACGATGGTTTGGAAGAAGTTGTTACCTCCATCACTCTCCAAAAGGTGCGTGTTTTTTTCTCCCTCTCCCACGCTTTTCTCGCAAAAACCCACTCTACGCACCGTAGAATTCCCTTTTTCTCCCCATTCTACGGCTTGTGGGTGGAAAAGTCCCTCACTTCATAGTACAATCAAAGCATAGAAAGGAGGCCAACCAATGGATCAAATCAAAACAGGTCAGCTGATTGCCGAGGAACGCAAGCTGAGAAACCTGACCCAGCAGCAGCTGGCGGATCAGCTCGGCATCAGCAACAAAACCATATCCAAATGGGAGACAGGAAAGGGCCTCCCAGAGCTTTCCCTGCTGCTTCCTCTTTGCAAGGCGCTGAATCTGAGCGTGAACGAACTGCTCTCCGGGGAACGGCTGTCGGAAGAAAATTATCGTGAAAAAGCGGAGGAAAACATGATGAATATGCTCAACGAAAAGGAACTGAACGCTCACCGCATGAAGCTGGTGTTTCTGCTGGGAATCATCTCCACCATCACCTTTGTAGTGCTGATTTGGCTGGTGTGCTTCTATACAGACGTGATGAGCCTGCCGGTGAAAATCGCCCTCGTGACCATCGCCTGCGGTGTATTCGCTGTAGGCATGTACGCCACTATGCAGGGCGAGCGCACCGTTGGCTATTACAAGTGCAAGCACTGCGGCGAAACCTTTGTGCCCACCTTCTGGCAATACACCTGGGGAATGCACATCCTGACCACTCGCTATCTGGAGTGCCCTCACTGCCACAAAAAGAGCTGGTGCAGAAAGCAGCTGACCAAGGAGGAATAACCCCTGACATTCTGGTGTTTTTTCTACCAGAAAGTGAATAAACCGCAATTTTAACCCGATTGAATCCCCATTTTTATCAGCTAAAAAGTCCTGTGACCCACTACGGCCACAGGGCTTTTTTTAAGGCAATACCGCATAATAGTCGAATGTGCGGTGTTGCCTTAACTCATTCTTTCCAGTACCTGTTCCATGGTGAGAGCTTCGCTCCCGCAGCCCACCTGCTCCACGCAGATGCTGGCGGCGGCGTTAGCAAAGCGGAGCGCATAGGAGATTTTTTCTCCTCTGGCCAGGCAAGCGAGAAAGGCTCCCGCAAAGGTATCGCCAGCGCCGGTGGTATCCACCACCTCACAGGCGGAATAGGCCGGATAATGGGTGAAGCCTGTTTCATCCGCAAACAAGCATCCCTGGCCACCCAGCTTGAGCACAACGTGTTTGGCTCCGCCGTCCAAAAACGCCTTGGCCGTCTCCTCCGGGCACAGCGTATCCGTCAGCATGGCTCCCTCCTTCTCGTTGGGGAACAAATAATCCACATAGCGCAGCATACCACGGAGATCACCCACCTTTTCGCCATTCTTGGCACGGGTCATATCAGCGCAGAGAATACAGCCCTTTTCGTGGATGCGCCGGAAGAGGGTTTCCATCTCCCGAATGCCAAAGCAAGGCGACACAAAGATGCTGGCAAAGCACACCACGTCCCCCGGGCGCATGGCCTCCAGCGCCGATTCCAGATGCTCCGGCCCCAGCCGCCGCAGAGAGGTATGCTTCGCCGTAACGAAGGTTCGCTGACCATCCTGCGTCACCAAAACCACGTTCAGGCTGGTGGAGACCGTGGCATCTGTCACCAAAAAGCGGGTATCCATGCCCGCCTGCTGACAGCACTCTGTCAACCAACTTCCAATGGCATCTTTTCCCAAAATGGTACACAGTGCCGGGTGCTGTCCCAGTCTGGCCAAGGTCAGCGCTTCGTTCATAGCATCTCCGCCGGGAGAAAGGGGCATTCGCTCCAAGGGAGTGGAATGCTCGGTAAAAATGCGAGAATCTACCCCAAAGAGGGAAAGATCTGCCACTGCTCCACCAATGATATAAATACGAGGAACTCTGATTTCCATAAGTAAGCCGCCTCCTGATTTCCCTTGCCGAGCCAAGGAAATTCCTTCCATGTTCCGCCGGTATTTCCTCTGTTTTTTCCATTATAGCCATTTTATTCTAAATTTTCAATCTATGACGCAAAAAGACGTCTGATTTTCCGAGATTTTCGCCGCAAAAAAATGATAAAAAAATTTGTAACAAATGTTTACAAAAAGAAAAAATTCTGTTATAATGTCCCTCAGTTCGGGAAAAGTCAATCTCTTTTCGATTTGTTTCTCCCGTTTGATTGTCATTCGCCTGCTCTTCGAGAGCGGGATCTTGTTCTACGTCGCAGACGAGCACTTGCGCTGCCTGCCCTTTTTCTTCCTTCGCAATCCGCTCTTTCCCATTCTGCGGTATTGCTCTCGAAATCTACCGTCCTTTCCGAGGTTAATGAACAGGACGCACCCCAGCATATCTACGGAGGAATGTTTACCATGAATTTACATAAGCGTCTGCTGAGTTTGATGCTCTGCGCTGCCGTCTCCCTTTCTTTTGTCCTCCCCGCTCATGCGGAGGCACCCTCTCCCAGCATGGAGGACGAAATGGCCGCCGCCTTTGGTGAATACTACGAAGAAATCGCCCAGGAGTTTCCGTGGTACTTTCAGGACTCCTATGAAGGAAATGAGAACTCCTACGAATCCTACGAGGAGTTCCAGTCTCCCGCAACCCGTGGCGAGTTGAACATCACCAAAATTACCTTGGACGTTGGCGAGCGTACCAACCTTTTCTTGAACGGTGCTTCTGCGGACGAGTTTGAAAGCAGTGCGGAAGAAGTCGCCACCGTCAGCGATGACGGCGAAGTGGTCGCTTGTGGAGCCGGTACCACCAAAATCACCGTTACCGACACCAACAACCAGAAGTACAGCTGCACCGTGGAAGTGGACGGCGTTCTCACCAAGGATGATGTCACCATCGCCGAGGGAAAAACCGCTAAAATCAACCTCAAGGGCGCTTCTATTTCCTCTGTGAAGAGCAGCAACACCTCCGTTGCTACGGTCTCCTCCGATGGCCGAATCACCGCTTGTAAAAACGGTAATTGCACCATCACCGTCGTGGATAGCGTCGGCAACCGCTATACTTGCCATGTCACGGTTACTTCTAGTTATCTGAATCGTGTGGCCTCCAACGCCAAGTATGTTTACGGCCTGATTGAAAAGCTCCACTGCCGCCACGCCATCGGCACCACCAGCCTCGCCGAGCTGAAGCAGAAGAAAAAAGTCACCTGCAATTCCTCTGCTTCCGTCGCTCTTCAGCTTTCCGGCATCCTGCCCACCGGCAAGACCATGGGTCACACCCCCAGCAAGGGCGGCAACCCCGTGCAGAGAAAGAACACCGTCAGCAAGGCCATCAAGAAGAAGAACCTGCTCAAGTCCGGTACTTACACCATCGTCAGAGCTGGAACCACCTTCTCCAAGCTCCCCGCCAAATACAAACAGGCCGGCATGGTTTACATCCAGGATTCCAATATGTGCATCAGCGCTGGCAACGGCTATGTTTACTCCTGCAACCAGAGCTCCAACGAGATGAAGGCTGGCAGATATTACAAGACCAGAGTCAACACCGGCTATCCCTTCTCCCACGCCATTCTGTACATCATCGTTCCCAAGGGTTAAGGCAACACCGCACAATAGTCGAATGTGCGGTATTGCCTTAATTGGAATGAATCTCTTCCCGCAAGCACCTTCCATGGATCGTGTTTGCGGGAATTTTTGTCAATTGCGGGGCAAATTTGAAAAGATGATTGATTTTCCCTTTTTTCAATGGTAAAGTAAGGCTATCAAGCAAAATCCGTTTCTTGCGCCCAATCAAAAAGGAGATTCTTATGAAAACGTTATTTGCCCTGCTGCTGGCATTGACCCTGTCCCTCTCTCTGACCGCCTGCGGAACCACTCATCAACCCGTCTCTGACAGCGTAGAGTCTGGGAAAGACTTTGTGATTGCCTTTGACGAAAACGATATGCCCTTTAGCTACGTTGGAGAAAACGGCGAGCTGATGGGTTACAGCGTGGACGTGGCTCGGGAAGCCTGCCAGCGCTGCGGCTGGAAGCTGGTAGCGGAACCTCTGGACTGGGCTGAAAAGGACACCGTGCTCCAGGGTGGTGATGTGGACTGCATTTGGGGTCATGTGACGCAAGCAGAGTATTTTGGTGACAACGAAGACCAGATATGGCTGGTTTTTGGCGAGCTGTATGTGGATGCCTGCACCACTGTGGATTCCGACTTATCCACCATCCCGGAGCTGGCGGGCAAGGTCGTGGAAGTGGATCCCAATGCGGTTTTCTGTCTGGAAGGTGACAACGCCAGCGAATGGGGGCAGCTGATTGAGCAAACGGCTGGTGAAGTCCAAACGGCCAGCAGTGCGGAAGCCGCCTACAGCGATCTCTTTGCGGGCAAATGTGACGCAGTTATCATCAACTCCCTCTCTGACCAGACGGTCAACTTCGAGCAGTTCACCGCCGCCGCCGATGAAAATGGTTATATCCTGAAAACCCTTTACAGCAGCGAGGACTTCGACTCCTCTGAGATTCTGTTCTTCCGTGGCATTGGCCCGTGCTTTGCGACGTACAACGACGCTTTCGATGCCATGAATGACGCTTTGTTGGAGATGGGGACAGACGGCTCTCTGGAGGCGATGAAATCCAAGTGGGACAACACCGAATGGGGCAGCCTGAGCAATTGCTTTTCTCTTTACGATTACTCCGAGGAGGACGACTTTTCCGGCGACGACCTGGACGATGGCGGCGAGTTCACCGAGGAGGATTTGGAAGATCTGTTCGGCGATATGAGCGTGATTGAAATCACCGACGAAGATTACCAATAACAGAAAGGCGCTCCAATTGCGCCGAGGATTTAAGGCAATACCGCACGGGGGTTTGGACTCCGTGCGGTTTTCCGCTGCCAAACAAAAAAGCATTGGAACTGCCGTTTAATCAGCAATTCCAATGCGAATGGGTTTTATTTTCCCCGTTTATGGAAGCGCACCCGCTTCTTGGGGGTTTTGGCCACAATGATGGGCTTTCCTCCCGCTTTGCATAGCTGGAAGGTCTCACGGGGGAAGGTTTCATCACAATAAAGCGCCACAGAGGCCTTATAAAGCCCCTCTGCGCTATCCTCCATGGTCAGGCAGCTATAAAATCTGCCATGCTCTGCGCAGCGGCTGCGAGCCAGATAGTGCTCCTCCACCTGATACCAGTTGCCAGTACAAAGCAGATTGTCGCACTCCGGGCAGCGGCACACCCGAGCCGCCCGACTTTTCAGGCAGTCCTCCTCCCGCTGGAACACGCCGCAGTTGCGGCGGCTGACAGGCTCCAGGGTGGGCAGCAGCTCGGCCAGCGCCTCTTTTGCGGCTTCCACGGCCTGACGGCGCTTTTCCTGACGGAAGGCCTCTTCTCCCTGACGAAGCTCTTCCTCACTGGGCAGGCGTTTCAGGCGGCGTACCATTTCCGCACCAATCATGGCGGTATAATACGCATCGTTGCCAGCGTCGTGGTACTCCAGCTCGTCCTCCAGTCCCAGCTTTTCCACAGCGTCCTTCAAGGCCGCCTGCTGATCGGTATGGGCAATGAGCAGGTCATAGGCTCGCTGCAAATCGTAGATTTCCACGTCCAGATATTCCTCCATGCCGTACCAGCAGAGATTCATATCCAGCACCCGGGCATCACAGCTTCCCCAGGTGAAGAACTGAGCATCCTTACCGCACCAGCGGAAGAAGTCCCGAATGACCTTCTTGAAGGAATCCGCCCGGTTGAGCTCGTTTTGATCCAGAGGGAGCATCTTTCTCACTCTGTGATGCAGTTTTTTATGGATGCTGGGCCGTACATAGGCCGAAAAAGGAGAACCGGGGTCGTCCCAGCTGTCCAGACGATAGGCACCGATCTGGATGATCTCGTCCAGCTTGTCTGCTTCGCTGTGAGGATAACCCTGATTCCACTCAAGGTCGAAAAAAATATAGCTCATACTCTCACTCATCTGTATCCAGAGGCCAAAGGAACCCACGGCCTCTCAAAATTCCGTGCCTTTTAAGTATCATGCAAATTGCCCTTTTTGTCAATATCGGAATGAAAAAATTTCGTAATTTTGACCGGGAATTCCCTCTTCTCAGCTCATGAACAGGGTGTTCCAGGGCGTATGTTCTATTTTGTCGAAATCACGGATATCAATTTTTATCTGCAAGTCAATTTGAGGGCAGCCTAAAGTTATAGAAGAAGTTTGTTTTCCCGCCATTTCAAAACTTGGTAATTCAACATACTCAAGTATTATTATGGAAATTGGTTTCCGTGTGTCGAAATCCATTGACATCGCCGAAAAAAGGAGTAAAATAAAACTACCGCAAGACCAAAGAACACAGGGGCGCTGGGTTTCCCGGCTGAGATGAAAGCAATTTCGGTCCCTCATACCTGATCCGGACAATGCCGGCGTAGGAAGCTGTTTGATGAGATTTTTTCTCTTTCTGCTGACCGCATTGCTTTTGGCACTGCGGAATTTTTTTGTAGGAGAGATAAAAATGAATTCTCGCACTCGTATCCGTATGCTCTGTGAAGGCGCTCTGATGGTCGCCGCCGCACAGATCCTCAGCTTCATCAAGCTGTGGGAAATGCCATGGGGTGGTTCCGTGGTTCTGGCCATGGTTCCGATGATCCTCTTTGCCATCCGCTGGGGTCTCGCTCCTGGCATCATGGCCGGTTTCGTCTTTGGCGTGCTCCAGTTCATGTTTGACGGCGGCTTCGCCATCGGCTGGCAGTCCATCATTGGTGACTATCTGCTGGCTTTCACCGCTCTGGGCTTGGCCGGTGTGGTAAAGGGCACCAAGGGCGCACCCTTTACCGGCGCTCTTCTGGGCGGCGGCGCTCGGTTCCTGGTACACTACGTTGTGGGTGCAACCGTTTGGGCCGCTTATATGCCCGAAAACTTCCTGGGCATGGACATGACCACCCCCTGGGTTTACTCCCTGATTTACAACCTGGTGTATATGCTGCCCAATATCCTCATCACTATCGTGGTGTTTGCCCTGCTCTCCGCTCCCCTGGGCAAGTTCCTGAGAGGCGAGGATATCCAGTAACCTCATAACTCCATCCAGCGAAAAAGGCATCACCCGTGAAAGGTGGTGCCTTTGTTTGTGAGGGGATATCAGAGGCCGCTTTCTTCCTCCTGCTGAACCGCATCGGCCAGCTTATCCAGGTCGTCGTCCAGTGCCTCTAGCTCGGCGATATCGTCCGGTTCAATGATGTTGCCCTGGTTATCCAGCAGGTCGTAATCTCCCTGAAAGATGCGCTTGAGGGAATTGGCAATGAGCCAAATGCCCACCACAGTAAAAACAATCCCTGCCACAGTGAAGGCTGCTTCACCAAAGTGATCTCTCATATCGTAGGTGATATAGAGCAGATAGGCGCCAATGACTATGCGCAGCAGCAGGTTCATCTGAGAGGTGGCGGGGCGGCGATTCTGATTCTTTTCAGGCATGGGAAAAGCCTTCTTTCTTTGTTTTTCTCGGAAAATTCCGGTTCTTTTCCTCTATTATACGGAGAATAACATAGAAAAGCAACAGGAGTTTTTTGCCCACTGCTGCACAGAAGAGGGTATTTCCCTTTGCATTTGGGAAAAAATACCTCCCCTAACAGGGGTTTCGGCGGCAAGCGTAAGCTTGCAAAATGCGTTAGTAACGCATTTTAGCCGAAAACAGAGAAAACGGCGAAGCCGCACTTTATCAACAGTGGCACGGCGTAAGCCGTGACGGAAGGGTGAAAAACGCACCAACCCACTTTGATACTAACACCACTTTTATTTTAGAACCATTGTAAAAACCTGCTACCGAGGCTTCCCCCGATAGCAGGCTTTTTTAGCTGACAATATGATAATAGGTGTGGGCGGTCATGCGGTAGATGACCAGGTAGATGAGCGCAAAGACCGCAAAGGAAGCGGCACTACACCCCAGAAACAGCAAAACATTGGACTGGAGCAGCACCCGCATCAACCGAATCAGGATGGGGAGCGCAAAAGCGGTATGGACGGCGGCCACGATGAGGGGCAGGAAGAAAACCAACATGATTTGGGTGTGAATGGCATCCTTGGTTTCGTCTTCGCTCATGCCCACCTTCCGCATAATCTGGAAGCGGTTGCGATCCTCGTAGCCCTCCGAAATCTGCTTGTAATAGATGACCAAAGCCGTGGCAAACAAAAAGGCGAAGGAGAGAATCAGACCCAGGAAAAAGAGCGTACCCAACAGGCCATAGATATACTCCTTGGTATCCCAATAGCAGTTGACGCTCATGCCAAAGCCGCCGTTTGAGTGCTCATCCGCCTCTGCAACCAGGTGGATTTTGTCTCTCAGAGCGTCAAAATAATCCTCATAGTGGTTCTCCATGGCCTTTCGGTCGGAGAAATCCACCACCAACTGCTCCATGACCTCAGATGCGTGGTCGCCGTAAGCCTCTCTTTGCAGCTGCTCGATATTTTGAAACTCTTCCTCGCCGCTCAGAACGATGCCGAAGCAGTCCACAATGGAATATTCCTCCATGGAGATGGGGAAGCTATCCAGCTGGCGGGTGCAGGTGAACTCATTTTCTTTCAGCTTGAACCCGTCCACAGAGCGTCTTTGGTTGCTGGGCAGGGAATGAATTGCGATCTCTTTGCCGTTGAGGTTCAGTTGTTCGCCTGTCAGAGATTCATAATCCTCCTGCGTCATGAAAAAACACTGAACCACATCGGGGGTGAATTCGTTGGTACGCTGCAAAAGCATCTCGCCGTTCTCATAGCCGAAGGCACACCCCAGATACCGCTGTTCGCCGTGATAGGTGATGGTGAGGTTCTGCTCCTCGGCGGTCTGCTCCATCATGTCAAACAACTGGTCATGGGGAATCTTTTGGTAATCATCCCCCACATAATAGCCTGCGTTGAGATAAACCTGATGGGTATAGCGGCTTTCCAGCGTATCCTCAATGCCGGCATACAGACTGACGGTGGAGGACATCATCACCAGCACCATGGTGGCCATGATGGAGATGGAAGCCAAGCCCGCAGCGTTCTGCTTCATGCGGTAGAGCATACCAGAAACGGCAATCATGTGGTTTTTCTGGTAATAAAAGCGATGACGACCCTTGAGCAGCTTCAAAACGGCGATGCTCCCGCTCACAAACAAGCAGTAAGTTCCAATGATAACCAAAACCACCGCCAAAAAGAACAGCGTCAGCGCCTGCAAGGGCTGTTTGGTGGCTATAGAGATGCCATAGCCAGCGGTCAGCGTCAAAACACCAACCAGCAACATCAACACCTTGGTTTTCGGCTCCTTTTCTCCGGTATTGGGGCTTTGCAGCATCTCGATGGGCTTCATGCGTGCGATGGAAACCCGATTGATGACGCAGGTGATGAGATAGAGGCCGAGGAAATAAATCCCGGCGGGAGCCACGGTGGAAAGGGAGACATAGTAAATCCCCAAAATGCTGTCCACCTTGAGGATACGACAGATGATAAGAACACAGAGCTTATAGAGGAGAATCCCTCCCAGAAGCCCCGCCGCTACCGCCATCACACCGGAAATGGCGGTCTCCCAGAACAAAATGTGTCCCACATGGCGTTTTTCCATGCCGAGGATGTGATACAGGCCGAACTCTCGTTTTCTCTGCTTGATGATAAAGCTGTTGGTGTAGAGAACCAGGATGAAGGAAAGCAGTCCCACCACCATCGTTCCCAAGGGCATCAAGTCGGTGAGATACTGTCCGCCTTTGACATCGCCCAGCCGTTCATCCGCCGCCAGCGTCAGAATGATATAAAACACGGCGTTCATTCCCGCTCCCGTCAGGATGCTGGGAAGATACAATCTGCGGTTCTTTCGGAGGTTGCTCCACGCCAATCTGGTATAAAATCCGACTTTCATGCCTGCTCACCACCCGTCGCCAGCATGGTCAGCGTGTCGGAAATCTTCTGGTAGAGCTGCTCGTTGGTGCGGGCTCCCCGATAGATCTGGTGATAGACCTCGCCGTCCTTGATGAAAAGAATGCGGTTGGCGTGGCTGGCAGCCCGGGTGGAGTGCGTCACCATGAGGATGGTCTGTCCCTGGGCATTGATGTCACGAAACACCCGCAAAAGGTCATCGGTGGACTTGGAATCCAGCGCTCCGGTTGGCTCGTCCGCCAAGATGAGCTTGGGGTTGGTGATGAGGGCACGAGCCACGGCCACACGCTGTTTCTGACCGCCGGAAATCTCATAGGGGAACTTCCGCAGCAGCTGGTCAAGCCCCAAACGCCGGGCAATGGGAGCCAAGCGGCGCTCCATCTCGGCCACGGGGGTTCCACTGAGCACCAAAGGCAGGAAAATATTGTCCTTGATAGAGAAGGTGTCCAGCAGATTGAATTCCTGAAAGACAAATCCCAGATTCTCACGTCGGAATACTGCAAGCTCCTTTTCCCCAATGCTGGAAAGCTCCTTGCCGTCCAGCAAAATCTGTCCGCTGGTGGGGCGATCTAGGGCGGCCAGCATGTTGAGCAGGGTGGTCTTGCCGGAGCCGGACTCACCCATAATGGCGACGTATTCTCCCTCTTCTACAGAGAAATTGACGTTGGACAGCGCCTGAACCTGATTTCCGCCAAAGCGGGTGGTATAAATTTTCTTCAAACCCTTTACTTCCAAAAGTGTCATGGGGTGTTACCTCCTGTATGTGATGGGCTTATTATAGAAGAAAAGCCGAAATGTCAACATCGAATCGAGTGACATTTCGGACTTAGAATGTGACATAAGTGTAAGGTTCTTACTTCACGTTGAGTTTTCTCTTTGCCAGGTCAATATGCACAGCGGTACCCTTGCCCACCTCGGACTCAACCCAGATACGGTGCCCCAGCTTGTCGGCGGTCTGCTTGCAGAGATAAAGCCCCAAGCCGGTCGATTTCCGGTCAGCACGGCCATTGTAGCCGGTAAAGCCTTTCTCAAAGATGCGGGGCAAATCCTCCGGGGCGATTCCCATACCGGTATCCCGGATGGTGAGTACCAGGTCTTGGGAAACACTGATGGTCACACTGCCTGACACGGTGTATTTCACGGCGTTGGAAAGCAGCTGCTCCATCAGGAAGCACAGCCATTTTTCGTCCGTCAGCACCTTGACATCGGTTTCGATGTAAATCAGGCGAATTTTGCGGCGAATGAATTGTGGCGCATATTTGCGGATGGACTGCCGAATCAAGTCATTCAGCGCATACTCTTGAAAGACAAAATCCTTACTGTCGCTGCCCAGCCGAATATAACTGAGCACCATTTCCACATACTGCTCCACCCGGAACAGCTCCGCCAGCAGCTCTCGGTTGGTCTCCGTATCCTCCCCCTTCAAAATCATCCGCATCACGGCGATGGGGGTTTTGATTTGATGCACCCAGGTGGTGTAATAATCCAAGCTCTCCTGCCGCTCGGTCTGGAAGGAGGTGGTCAGCTCGGTGCAACGCCGACCCAGGCGGTCAATCATCTGCTGATAGTCCGCCTCCGCCCTGTCCCGTGGCTGCTCCATCTGGTTCCAGCTCTGCTCAATGGAGGCCAAAGCCTGCTGGCGCTTTTGGTGGCGGCTGAAATAGTGGGCAAACCCGGCCAGCAGATACAGCAGCCCCATGAGGAAACTGAGCACAGCGGCGTACACAAACGGCTCCCAAACCACCTCATACAGCTGATAAACCAAGCCAAAAATGGTCAGAACGACCGCAAACAACAGAATCCCGTATTTTTTCTCTGAAAGGTATGTTCCCAACAAACGAATCATAAGATGAGATACCCACTTCCTACTTTTGTGGTGATGAATGCGGTGAGCCCTGCCCGTTCCAGCTTTTTCCGCAGGCGGGTCACGTTCACCGTCAAGGTGTTTTCTTCCACATAGCAGTCATCCTGCCACAGCTTCATCATCAGCGTGTCACGGCTGACAATTTTCCCCTTGTTCTCCATCAGCGTTTGGAGAATCCGAAACTCATTCTTGGTCAGCTCCATGCGCTGCCCGTCATAGCTCAGGGAACCATCCGCCAGATTCAAAACGGCTCCCCGGTGCTCCAGCACGGGCAGACTGCCCGTCAGGTCGTAAGAGCGGCGGAGAATCGCCTGAATTTTGGCGGTGAGCACATTGGGATCCACCGGTTTGGCGATAAAATCATCACCGCCCATATTGATGGCCATAACGATATTCATATTATCCGAGGCGCTGGACAAAAACACCACGGGAACATTGGAAATCCGACGAATTTCACTGCACCAGTGATAGCCATTGAAAAAGGGAAGCATGATATCCACCAGAACCAAATGCGGCTCATAGTCTTTGAACTCTCCCAAAACGTTTTGGAAGTCGCTCACCAGCCGCACCTCGTTGCCCCAGGCCTCAATCTGCTGTTTCATCACCCTTGCAAGGGAAAAATCGTCTTCAATCAAAAGAATCCGGTACATGTTCGCCACTTTCCCTCCCTTATCCGTCCTTCACCACGTCGGCAAACTGTCCCTCCACCAACTCACAGAGGGCATTCGGCTCCACAATAACCTGCACGCCGATTTTTCCGGCGGAAACAGCGATTTCCTCAAACAGAATGGCCGTTTCCTGAAAGGTGGTGAAAAAGGGCTTTTTCATTCCAACGGGAGAGCATCCGCCCCGAACGTAGCCGGTGAGGGGCAGCAGCTCCACCACATGAAGCATGGCGATGTTTTTCTCCTGAACGGCCTTCGCCGCCTTTTTCAAATCCAGCTCTTCCGCTACGGGGATATCAAAGACATAATAGGTTCCGCTGGCTCCCCGAGTGACCAGGGTTTTGAATACGCTGTCCGGGTCTTGCCCCAGGCTCTCCGCAACGGTCACGCCGTCCACCGCCACACCCTCCTCATGGGGATAGGTTTTGGCCGTGTAAGGGATGCCCTTTTGTTCCAAAATCCGCATGACGTTGGTTTTTTCGTCCTGCTGTTTCGCTTTTTTTGCCATGATGACCACCTCGTGTGGGACACCGGAAGGTTTGAAGGTTCCCGCATGTCTCCATCCGCTCTGATAACGACAGTGTATCACAAAAGGAAAAGATTGTCAAAAAACTCCTACAAAGAAAAAACGCTCTGCTCAGTCCTTTTTGATGAGCAAAGCGCTTTTTCTTGCAAACACTGACGGTTTTAGTCTTAAAATCTTCTAAAGCTTCCTTCTTTTCCATCCGATGGAAGCAGTATTTTTTAATTGCAGCCCTTCATGAGTCGATCCAAATGCTCCTGACTGATACCGGGATCCTTGGGGCGTGGCTGAGAGGGAATGCCCAGAATGGCCTCGGCTCGCTCAATCTCGTCGAAGGTGGGGGGCTCCACGCCCTCCAGGGGGTAGGGAACGCCCAGCTTCTCCCACTTGGCGGTACCCAGGGTGTGATAGGGCAGCACCTCCACACGGGTAACGGTCTTGAGGCCGTCGATGAACTGCTTGAGATGCTTCAGCTCCTCGTCATCGTTGGAGATGCCGGGAACCAGCACACGGCGAATCCACATTTCCTTTCCGGTGTCGGAAAGGTACTGCGCCAGCTGGAGAATATTTGCGTTATCCTGGCCGCACAGCTCTCGGTGAGCAGCGGGGTCGGTATGCTTGATGTCGAGCATGACCAAATCCGTGACCTTCATCAGCTCCTGGAACTTGGAGAAGAAGGGTTCTTCCATGGTGAAGGGGTTGCCGGAGGTGTCCAGCGTGGTGTGGACGCCCTTTTTCTTGGCCTCCTTGAAGAAATCAATCAGGAAGTCGATTTGCAGCAGAGGCTCACCACCGCTGACCGTAATACCGCCGTTGTCTCGCCAATAGGTTTTATAACGGTAAGCACGCTTGAAGAGCTGCGCTCCGGTAAACTGCATAATGGTCTCGTCGCTGTTGTGCCAGGTCTCCGGGTTGTGGCAGTACTTGCAGCGCATATCACAGCCCTGCACAAAGACCACGAAACGGACACCGGGGCCATCCACCAGGCCGAAGGTTTCCAGCTTATTGATATAGCCGATTGCGGGCTTTTTCTCGTTTTCCATCAAAATGACTCCTTTCACTCACAACACACGGTGCAAAACGCACACCCTTTTCCTTCCGGCAGCGCCGCTTGTGCGCTGTGCACTGTGCATTGTGCGTTGACAAAGGGGGCGAACCGGATTCGCCTGCAAACATAAACCCTATGTCTGCACTTGAATGAGGCTCGCCCCCACGTTCAGGTGAAATTAAAATTCAGCGGAAGGAGGTCATGCCTCCTGCCTTTGAATTACAGATACTTGTGGCAGGTACGTGCAACAACGTCCAGCTGCTGCTTTCTGGTCAGGTCGATGAACTTAACGGCATAACCGGAAACACGGATGGTGAAGTTTGCGTACTCTTCCTTCTCGGGATGCTCCATAGCGTCCAGCAGCTTCTCGGTGCCGAAGACGTTGACGTTCAGGTGATGTGCGCCCTGATCGAAGTAGCCGTCCAGAGTCTGAACCAGGTTGGTCTTGCGCTCCTCCAGCTCGTGACCCAGAGCATCGGGGTTGATGGTCTGAGTGTTGGAGATGCCGTCCAGAGCCCAGTGATAAGGCATCTTAGCAACGGAGTTCAGGGATGCCAGCAGGCCGTTCTGCTCTGCGCCGTAGGAGGGAGAACCACCAGGAGCAAAGGGAGTGAAAGCCTTACGGCCATCGGGAGTAGCACCGGTAGCCTCGCCGTAAACGACGTTGGAGGTGATGGTCAGCAGAGAGGTGGAAGGCTCGGAATCACGATAGGTGTGACGACGCTTGATCTTGTCGATGAAGGTCTTCAGGACCCACAGGCCGATCTCGTCAGCACGGTCATCATCGTTACCATACTTGGGGAAGTCGCCCTCGATCTCGAAGCCGGTGGAGATGCCCTGCTCATCACGCAGAACCTTAACCTTAGCGTACTTGATAGCGGACAGAGAGTCGATGACGTGAGAGAAGCCAGCGATGCCGGTAGCGAAGGAGCGGCGGCAATCGGAGTCGATCAGAGCCATCTCGGCTGCCTCATAATAGTACTTATCGTGCATATAGTGGATCAGGTTCAGCACGTTGACATAGATGTCAGCCAGCCAATCCAGCCATGCGTCATACTTACGGATGACCTCGTTATAGTCGAGGTATTCGGAGGTGATGGGAGCCATCTCGGGGCCGCACTGGATGCGATGCTTCTCATCGTAGCCGCCGTTGATAGCGTACAGCAGGGTCTTAGCCAGGTTAGCACGAGCGCCGAACAGCTGGATTTCCTTACCGGTCTGAGTAGCGGAGACGCAGCAGCAGATGGAGTAATCGTCACCCCAAACAGGCTTCATCACGTCGTCGTTCTCGTACTGGATGGAGGAGGTGTTGATGGAGATCTTAGCAGCATAGCGCTTGAAGGTCTCAGGCAGAGCGGAGCTGTACAGGACAGTCATGTTGGGCTCGGGGGAGGGGCCCATGGTCTCCAGGGTGTGCAGGAAACGGAAGCAGGTCTTCGTGACCATGGAACGGCCATCCATGCCGATACCAGCGACTTCCAGGGTTGCCCAGGTGGGGTCGCCGGAGAACAGCTGGTTGTAGGAGGGGATACGAGCGAACTTGACCATACGGAACTTCATGGTCAGGTGGTCGATCATCTCCTGAGCCTCGGTCTCGGTGATGACACCGTTTTCGAGGTCACGCTGGAGATAGATATCCAGGAAGGTGGAGATACGGCCAACGGACATAGCGGCACCATTCTGGGTCTTGATAGCGCCCAGGTAGCCGAAGTACAGCCACTGGCAAGCCTCACGAGCGTTGGTAGCGGGCTTGGAGATGTCGTAGCCATAGATCTGAGCCATAGCCTTCAGACCCTTCAGAGCCTTAATCTGAGCGGAGATCTCCTCACGCAGACGGATAACATCGTCATACATGTTGCCGCAGCCACAGTTCAGCTTATCCTTTTCCTTCTCTTCGATCAGGAAATCGATGCCGTACAGAGCAATACGACGATAGTCACCGACGATACGGCCACGGCCATAGGTGTCGGGCAGACCGGTGACAACGTGGGTCTTACGAGCCAGACGCATTTCGGGAGTGTAAGCGGCGAAAACAGCGTCGTTATGGGTGGTGACATACTCGCTGAAGATCTTCTTCAGCTCGGGGTTGACCTTGTAGCCATAGTTCTCAGCGGCCTGAATCGCCATCTTGATGCCGCCGTAGGGCATGAAAGCACGCTTCAGGGGCTTGTCAGTCTGGATGCCGACGACCTTCTCCAGATCCTTCAGCTCTTCGCTGATATAGCCGGGGCCATAAGCGGTCAGGCTAGTGACAACCTCGGTCTCGCAATCCAGAACGCCGCCCTTGGCACGCTCTTCAGCCTGCAACTTTTGCAGAGCGCCCCACAGCTTGTCAGTTGCCTCAGTAGCGTCAGCCAGGAAGGACTCGTCGCCATCATAGGGCTTATAGTTCTTCTGGATGAAGTCACGGACGTTGACCTCTTCCTTCCAGATGCGGCCTTCAAAGCCTTCCCACTGCTTGAAATCGATCATGTTAATGATACCTCCTGTTTCAATTAGATGGATTGTTGCGTTGAATTGTCAAAATATTAACAATTATCGGGACGAAAAAACAGCTAGATGTCTCTCTAACTTTTACAACAGTATACCACACTCCCGGCAAAATGCAATAGCTTTTCGCAATTTCCTTTCAAACAAAAAGTTCTGAAAAAGATACTTCTCAAGCATAGCTTCATCTGAGTGCAGTGCCTCCTGCGAGGACTTAATCAGGAATCATTCCTGTTATTGAGAGGATAACACGTTCCCTATCCTTTGTCAATCACGGTTTTTTAGAAATTTTTCTCATATTTTCATCCATCTGGCACTCAATTATTGTTAAAATCACAATAAGATTTTTTCTAAGCTTTTGGCCAATCGCTCAAAAAACTTTATGTTATATTTGTTCTCTCTTTTCTTTTGAAATTTTCTTTTCAAAATCTTCAAAACCTTAATGTTTTTGAAGTTCCCTTTTCCTGTTCCTCTCACAGAATCTGGAGAACGACATATCCTGCCTTGTTCAGCCTCTGCTTCATCGTCATGGTATCGGGCTGACTCTTAGACAAAACATGAACCTTTCCCTCAGCCAGCAGCACCTCGTCCGCCCATACGCCCTCCATGCTGTTGAGTGCATTCTCTACCCTGCGAACACAATTTCCGCAGGTCATGCCGTCCACCCTAAGCACAACGGAGTGCGGATAATGATGACGATTTTTATCCTGAATTTTGACCCGTTTTTCCTCCGCTTCCCGCTCGGGGCAACAGCCGCCGCCTCTGGTGGCTTTTCGAGCTGTGCTGACAAGGGCAAACGCCATTACAACCGCCAAAATGATACAAATAACGATGGTTCCCATGACTCTTCCTCCTGTTCGATAGAAGCAGTATAACAAAAAGACAAAGCTAAGTCAACAAGAAGTTAGCAGAAGCAAACCAATGCTGCGATGACAAAAAAATTGAACTTACCATTTCCATTTTCTCCAAGCCGTGTTATAATATTCGTTTAGAGAGGAAAATAAAGAGCCGATTGCTTGGCTCTCACTGCAAAAAGATGCAGGAGGAAAATGAACAATGAACAAAAAAAACAAGAAAGAATCCAAATCCCCCAAAGACATAAAATCGGTCACAGCAGCAGAGGAGGAACGCTTTCCGCTGGCCTGCTACGCCAACCGGGAACTGAGCTGGCTGCAATTCAATGGTCGTGTGCTGGAAGAGGCCACGGATGACGGCAATCCCCTTTGCGAAAAGCTGAGTTTTGCCGCCATTTTCCAGAGCAACCTAGATGAGTTCTTTATGGTTCGTGTGGGCTGCCTCCACGATCAGCTCCCCCTGAACCACCGGGAAAACAAAACCGGCATGACCGCCAAGGAACAGCTGGATGCCGTTCTCGCTGACGTGAGAAGCCTGACCACCAAAAAGGACGAAATTTACACCAATCTCATGGGACAGCTCAAGGGACTGGGCACGGAAATTCTCACCTTTGAGGCGCTGAACGAAAAGCAGAAGCGGCTTTTGGAGCAATACTTCATTTCTGACGTTCAGCCCCTGCTCTCCCCCCAGATTGTGGCTCCCAAACAGACCTTCCCCTTCCTCAACGGCAAGGATATTTATGCCATTGTCACCCTGCACACCAAAAACGGCAGCGAACGGCTGGGCATTGTCCCCTGCACCAACCGAGTGCTGCGCCGATTGGTTCCCGTCCCCTCCAAAAAGGACAAATATATCCTGATGGAGGACTTGATTCTGCACTTTGCGCCCCGGATTTTTGAGCACTACCGCATTGTGAGCAAGTCTCTGGTTCGCATTCTCCGCAACGCTGACATCTCCGTGGACAACGACCTGAACGAGGGCGGCAGCCACGATTACCGCCGCAAAATGGAGAAGATGATTCGCACCCGCCAGAAGCTGTGCCCGGTGAAGATGGATTACCGAGGCGCTATGGACGACAAGGCAGTTTCCTCCCTCTGCAAGCGGCTGAACCTGTCCAAAAAGTATGTTTTCGCCTCCGCTGCTCCGCTGGATCTCTCCTTCCTGTTCCAGTTGCAGGACAACCTGCACGACCGCAGAGAGCTGTTTTATCCCCGTCGCCTGCCCCAGCGCTCCCCCTCCGTGGATTCTCAGCGCCCCATGATTGACCAGATTCTGGAAAAAGACCTGCTGCTGGCTTATCCCTATGAGAGCATCCAGCCTTTCCTGCGCCTGCTGCAAGAGGCCGGTCATGATCCCGATGTGGTCAGCATCAAAATGACCCTCTACCGTGTGGCCAAAAACAGCCGTGTGGTGGACGCTCTCTGTCAGGCCGCCGAAAACGGCAAGGATGTCACCGTGCTGGTGGAGCTGCGTGCCCGCTTTGACGAGGAAAACAACATCGGTTGGTCCCGCACCCTGGAGGACGCAGGCTGCCACATTATCTATGGCATCGGCGGTATCAAGGTTCACTCCAAGCTGTGCCTCATCACCCGCAAGCAGGGAGAGGAAATTCAGTATATTTCCCAGTACGGAACCGGCAACTACAACGAAAAGACCGCCCGTCAATACACTGACCTTTCCCTGATGACCTCCAACGCCGAGTTGGGTCGGGAAGCGGCTAAGGTGTTCCAGTGCTTGTGCATGGGCGCTGTCGTGGAGAACATGGAGCACCTGTTGGTGGCTCCTCACTGCCTGAAAAACCAGCTAATCACCTTGATTGATGCAGAAATCGCCAAGGTTCAAGCCGGAAAACCCGGTTATGTGGGTGTCAAATGCAACTCTTTGGAGGACAAGGAGCTGATTGACAAGCTCATTGAGGCTTCCCAGGCAGGCGTGAAGGTGGAGCTGTGCATCCGTGGCATCTGCTGCATGGTCAGCGGTATCCCCGGCCTGACCGACAACATCCATATTGTCAGCATTGTGGGTCGTTATCTGGAGCACGCCCGCATCTACCTCTTCGGAACCGGCAAGGAACAGAAGGTTTACATCTCCTCCGCTGACTTTATGAAGCGCAATACCAGCCACCGTGTGGAGGTTGCCGCCCCCATCTATGACCAGGCGCTGAAAACCCGCATTGTGGAGATGTTCCGGGTGATGCTGGCGGACAACGTAAAGGTTCGTGTTCAGCAGTCCGACGGCACGTTCCAAAAGCGAGTGGCCGGAAACGCCGAACCTCTGAACGCCCAGGAGTATTTCTTTGAGCAGGCTTACCAAGCCGTGGGAACCGCCCTCCCCGACGCAAAGCCTGTGGAGGAAACAAAGGAAGCCCCTGTGCCTCCGACCCCCGTCCAGCCTGAGCCGGTTGCTGAACCAGCCGCCGAGCCCGCCCCCGTCAAGGAGCCTTCCAAGAAGGAAGACAAAGCCCAGCGCAAGGAGCGCAAGGCTGCCCGCAAGGAACGCAGACCCAGACACAAGCTGGATCTCTTCGGATTCCTGCGCCGCTCTAAATCATGATTCTCCCAGAGAAGACCGGCTTTCCCGCTGGCCTTCTCTGTTGCTTTTTCTGTTTCGTTCTCCGCTTTTTCTCCATTATGTGATTACCGACTGAACTGTAAGCCCAAAAGGAGGTTGTCTTTTATTTGTCTTTATTTTCTAATATTTGTATCATTTTTTGCTTTTTTATAGGAAATCTGTAAAATTCTACATTCAAACCGTTCCCGTATGTTGACCTTTGCGAAAAACTACGGTATACTTACCATATCAGGCTGGCACACCGTCCCCGAACCGGTGCGCAACTTTAACAAGGAGGCAATTTATGCTGGAAGAACTGAAAATTAAGGTTTATGAAGCAAACATGGAGCTGCCCAAGC
>JAKSQD010000052.1 GCA_024404315.1 Oscillospiraceae bacterium | reverse complement strand
AATTTTGCTTCCAAATTTGTTGGGAAAACCGCAGGAATACTGACGTATTTCAAGGATTTTACGGCAAATTTGGGAGTGAAAGGACAAGCAAGGCGCACATCCCTATTATGCGGCATTGCCTTAAATCTTAGGAAACACGCTTTCTGCTTTTCAGCACAACAAGAACCACAACCGCTCCAAGAGCGACCACAACAACAATTGGAACGATGTTGACGGACGAAGCCGCACCGCCACCAGCGGGAACGGGCGTCGTCTCGTGGGGGAAGGCCTCCAGATAGGCCTCACCAGCCTCCTCCAGCGTGTAGAGCTCCCCGTTTTTCAGATCAATCCATTCCGGTCTTGCGCTGTAGGGAATCAGGAAGACCTCTCCCTCCACCGACAGGCATACCACTTGCCCGGAAACATTGGTGTCAACCACGGCCACAGCCACGGGCGCATCCTGATGCTGACCGGACAACTCTTGAGCGATGGCATCCACGGCCTCCAGATTGACCACACTGGTGGGAAGAGCGCCGTCTGCTCCGACCGTGATGGCGTTCACGACCCACTTGTCTTTTTCTCGATCCACAGAGACCATCCTCTTGTTTTCGGTCACGAGGAACCAGCTGTAGCGAGCAGAAATCAGATCGTCCATCTTCTTGGCCTTCTGGAGCGAGGTGAGAAAGCTGTTGTCTTTGGGAGACCAGAGCTTGTAAGCCTGAACATCCTCCATTGTTCCGAGGGAAAACTCCTCCTCAATGGGATTCTCTGCGGCATATTGCTCCACAGCGGCACAAACAGCCTGATACTCTTGTTCATCATAGACGGCATCAACCGCCTTTACCGAAGAGAAAGCGCACAAAAAGGAGAGAGAAACCAGCATCAGCATGGTGCAAAAAATCTTGTTTTTCTTTAAAGTCATTTGATTGTTCCTCCTAACCATTATAATCGAGTGATTGCGATGACACGGCTATTTGCTCATTCTGTTGGCTATCCTTGAAAGCGGATTGTTCAACCGCTTTCAACGTCTTTTCGATAGCAGCGATTTTTTCACCTCCCCAATCACACTCATTTGCTTGCTTATAGTCTACATCATATAGGACGAAATTGGAATTCAAAAATACACACTTATAGAAAAAAATCTTTTCGTAAGAGGCTCTTTCACACCATCCACCAACAAAAAACACCCGGACAGAGAGGGATTTTCCCCTTCTGCGTCCGGGTGTTCTACTTTATTAGGTTTCGCTGAGAAGTTCGCCGGGTTTTCCGCTAAAAACGCTCTCGAACTCGTCTCGCTCCATGGTCTCATGCTCCAGCAGGAACTGAGCCACCGCATCCAGCTGCTGACGATGGGCGTTCAGCAGGTCAGAGCAGCGGTCATAAGCCTGGTCGATGAGGCTTCGCACCTCTTCGTCAATCTGGGCGGCGACCTGCTCCGAATAGGGCTTGGCTTCCGCCATGCTGCGGCCAATGAACACGCTGCCCTTATGGTCGTCATAGACCACGTTACCTACCTTTTTGCTCATGCCATAGCGGGCAACCATGCTTCGGGCGGTGGAAGTGGCTCGCTCCAAGTCGTTGGAAGCGCCGGTGGAGATATCGCCCAGCACGATGGCCTCAGCCACTCGTCCGCCCAGTAGGGCCACGATATCCTCAAACAACTCTGTCCGGCTGCGGAAGGACTTGTCCTCCTCCGGCAGAGAGATGGTCATGCCACCGGCCTGGCCACGGGGAACAATGGTAATCTGGTGCACGGGGTCATGGGTGGGCAGCAGGCGCATGACCACGGCGTGGCCTGCCTCGTGGAAGGCGGTCAAGCGGCGGGAGTGCTCCGTGACCACGCTGCTCTTCTTCTCCGGGCCAGCGATGACCTTAATGATGGAATCCTGCAAATCCTTCATCGTGACACAGGGTCGATTCACACGGGCGGCTGACAAGGCGCCTTCGTTCATCAGGTTTTCCAGATCGGCTCCCGTGAAGCCTACCGTACCCTTGGCCAGATTTTTCAGGTTGACATCCTCCGCAAGGGGCTTACTTCTGGCGTGAATTCTGAGAATTTCCTCACGAGCCTGAATATCGGGGTAGCCCACATAAATCTGACGGTCAAAGCGTCCGGGACGGAGCAGCGCCGGATCCAGAATGTCCACTCGGTTGGTGGCCGCCATGACGATAACGCCGGAGTTGCCCTCAAAACCATCCATCTCTACCAAGAGCTGGTTGAGGGTCTGCTCTCGCTCATCGTGACCGCCGCCCACGCCGGTGCCTCTTTGACGACCCACAGCGTCGATTTCGTCGATGAAAACGATGGAAGGTGCATTTTTCTTGGCCTCCGTGAAGAGGTCACGGACACGGCTTGCGCCGACACCGACATACATTTCCACAAAATCAGAGCCGGAAATGGAGTAGAAGGGCACGCCAGCCTCTCCCGCCACGGCCTTTGCCAGCAGGGTTTTACCCGTACCCGGAGGGCCGGAGAGAATGATACCCTTGGGGATGTGTGCACCCAGCTTGTTGTATTTTTGTGCGTCCTTGAGAAAGTCCACCACTTCCTCCAGCTCTTCCTTTTCCTCCTTCGCACCTGCTACATCGGCGAAGGTGATTTTTTTCTTCATCTGATCCGCCGTGATGGTGCGAGCCTTGCCGAAGTTGGCCAGGCCGTTGCCGCCGCTGTTCTGGCGAGCCATGATCCAATAGAGGAAAAACAGCATTGTTCCGCCGGAAATCAGGCTGGGAGCCAGCGTAATCCAGACGGAAGGCTGGGTATTTTTGTCGTAATTGTAGCTGGTCAGGACACCGGTTTCATACTGCTGCTGCACCAGCTCATTCATGTCATCATAGAAGATTTCAGCGCTGGAGACGGGACAGGTAACGGTTTTGTGACCGTCCTTTTCCTCTGACAGCTCCATGACAACGTTATTATCCTTCACAGTGAAGGACTTGACCTTCTCTTCCTGGAAGAGCTTCACCATACCGCTGTAGGTGATTGTGCCGGTCTTCACTGCGTTCTGACCGGGTCGAAACAGAAAGAAAAGCAGCAAAATCAGCAGAAGGTAGGAGATAATCCCCCTGCCTCCCTGTCTTGGTCTATTTTCCAAATAAAACCCCTCTTTCGCTCAAGCAGGAATGAGAAGCGTTTTTCAGCGGCCTCTCATTCCTGTGGATCGTGGTATGTTTAGAGCCTATCAGTCAATCAGCGGCACGCCGCTTGCTTGGCTCTTAAAATGACACCGTGAATCAATGGCCTGTCCTCGGCTGGACGGGGGTGTTTCTCCACGGACACGTTTTTTGATTATCTGCCTTCGTACACTTCGGGCTTCAGAATACCGACATAGGGCAGGTTACGGTATCTCTGGTCAAAGTCCAGGCCATAGCCCACAACGAATGCGTCAGGGATCTGGAAGCCGGCATAGTCGGCGGTGATGGGCTTTGCCCGGCGCTCAGGCTTATCCATCAGCGTGCAGATGCGGATGGAGGCTGCGCCACGCAGCTTGAGGATGTTCATGAGGTAATACAGGGTGTTGCCGCTGTCCAGAATATCCTCCACGATGATGACATCATAACCTTCCAGGTTCAGGGAAATATCCTTCTTGATTTCCACCTGGCCGCTGGACTTGCTGCCGGAGCCATAGGAGGACACCACCATGAAGTCAATGGTGACAGGCAGATCAATGGCTCGGCTCAAATCAGCCATGAAGATGTAGGAACCTTTCAAAACACTAACCAGCAGAATTTTGTCCTTGCCCTGATAGTCCTTGGTAATCTGAGCGCCCATTTCGCACACACGCTGGCGGAGCTGCTCTTCGGAATACAGAACGGATTGGATGTCGTTGTTTAAGCTCATAATAATCTCCCTTTTTATGTTCTCTCGGTGGCTTTACTCGATTCACTGGAGGAAATCCTCCAGCAGGTTTCTCCCTTTTGGGGTAAAAATACGATATCTACGCCGAAACCGTCCAGCGCCGCCACCATCCCGCCAGATTCCAAAACGGCCAGGTGTGCCCGGCACTCTTTTGGAATTTTGCTGTCAATGAGCAGCTTTTTCACTGTTTTCCGATTCCGGGAGGGAAGCGTAATCTCATCTCCGGTGCGTCTGGGGCGCAGGAGAAGGGGTTGCTCCGGGGGTTTGAGGTAAAATTGATGGGGTTGATTGAACTTTCCGCCGGGGCACTCCGCCCACGAACAGGACAGCCTGCGATTTCCAAAAACGACCTCTTGTCCGGGGGAAAGATAGGTCATTGTTTCCGGGGCTTGCTCTGTTCTGCGCTCCAAAATCACCTGGTTGTATTCCCGACGGACAACCAACCCGTCAGGGAGCATCCAAACAGCGGAAGGCCGCTGACTGTGACAGGCTTCTTTGATGGCAGTGCGTTGACGGCTGGAAAGCACCGTCTGGGGAGAGAGGACTTCCGCCCACCGCTGCGCCACTCGGAAAAAGAGGGAATCGGGAACCGCTCGGAACCGCTCGGCAGAAAAAAGGATCTGATTGGGGCGGTATTCTGCCTCCCCTACCAGTTTTTCCGCTTGCTGCGAGAGATATTCCTCATCCGCCCGCAGGCTCTCGCCGCTGCGGAGGAGACCTTCTAACAGGCCGGGATTCTGTTCCATCAGCCGGGGCAGTACCTCATGGCGCAGGTAATTTCGGCGATAGGCGGTGTCGGCGTTGGTGACATCCTCCACATGGGGCAGGTTATGCTCCATCAAATAGGCTTCGATTTCTCGCCGGGTACAGCACAAAATGGGTCGAATGACCTCCTGATGAACCGGACGAATCCCGCCCAGGCCGTTGAGTCCGCTCCCCCGCACCAGATGAAGCAGCACGGTTTCGGCGTTGTCGTTGGCGTTGTGCGCTGTGGCAATCTTGGAACAATGGCGTTCTGAGGCGGTCGTTCGGAGGAAGGCATAGCGAAGGATTCTGGCGGCCTCCTCCAAGCCCAGATGATGCTCTCGGGCATATTGGGGGACGTTGTCCGAGCCTTTCACGCAGGGAATCCCCCGCTCTTGGCACCAATCCGCCACAAACTCGGCATCTGAAGCGCCTTCCGGCCTGATTTGATGGTCAAATGTGGCGGCAGAGACAGAAAACCGCATGGTTTGGCTGATGTCCCACAGCAGATGCAGCAGGCACATGGAATCCGCTCCACCGGACACCGCCACCAAAACTCCTTCGCCGCTTTGGAGCATATTCTGTTCCCGCATATAAGCAAGAACCTGATGGGTGAGTCGATTTTGCATGATTAGAAGGGTGGTTCCTCTCGGTTCCGCTCCAGGTTGGAGAAGGTGGTGAATTCTGGCAGCCACTGGAGCAGCACTTTTCCCGTTTCGCCGTGGCGATTCTTCGCGATAATCAATTCAGCCTGATTGCGGCTTTCGCTGTCGGGGTTATAGTAGTCGTCCCGATAAATGAACAGCACGATATCCGCATCCTGCTCAATGGCACCGGATTCACGCAAATCACTCAGCAGCGGGCGCTTATCGTTGCGGCCTTCGCTGGCACGGGACAGCTGACTCAGGCACAGCACGGGAACATTCAGCTCTTTGGCCATAATTTTGAGGCTGCGGGAGATGTCGGAAACCACCTGCTGACGATTTTCTCCGGCGTAGGCTCTGCCTGTTCCGGCGGAGGTCATCAGCTGGAGGTAGTCGATGCAGACCAGTCCCAGATTCTCCACACGGCGGCATTTTGCCATCATATCTGCAACGGAAAGCGAGGGATTGTCATCAATCAGAATGTTGGAGCGGTTCAGGGAGGAGGAAGCAAGGGCGATGTTGCCCCAGTCCTCCGGCTCCAAATTGCCCGTGACCAGCTTTTTGTTGTCAATCATGGATTCATTGGACAGCAGGCGCATGGCCAACTGCTCCCGACCCATTTCCAGCGAGAAAAAGACCACATTTTTACCCGATTTTTTGCCCGCATGAAGCAGAATGTTCAAGGCCATGGAGGTTTTGCCCATACCGGGGCGTGCGGCCAAAAGAATGAGATCGGACTTATTCAGGCCGGCAATGGCACGATCCACATCTGAAAGGCCGGTGGAGAGGCCGGGAACCGCCTGCTCACTGGAGGCCAGCTCCTCCAATCGGGCGTAAACATCCTGCATCACCATGGAAATATGGGTCAGACCACGAGCGGCTCTTCCCTGACGGATATCATAGATGCGCTGTTCCGCAGCGTCCAGAATATCCTGTCCCGTGCCGTCGTTGCGCTGCACCATGCCGGTGATGTCGCTGGCGGTCTCCGCAATGCGCCGCAGAAGCGCCTTGTCTTTGACAATGGCCACATATTCCATGACGTTGGCTGCGGTTGGGGTGATATCCGCAATTTGCAGGACGTAATTTCGGGTGGTATTCTCATCAAAGGTGCCGTTGATTCGCATTTGCTCCAGCACGGTGATGAGGTCGATGGTTTGGGACAGGGTGAACA
This sequence comes from Oscillospiraceae bacterium, assembly GCA_024404315.1. GTDB lineage: Bacteria > Bacillota > Clostridia > Oscillospirales > Oscillospiraceae > Onthomonas. The sequence goes on along the minus strand of JAKSQD010000052.1, from coordinate 15,340 downwards.
TCCGGTAGATGGTCTCGTAGATGTCCCGGTTCTGCTTGAAGTAAAAATCATCTGGGGTGAGCGCCTCGATGACCTCCGGGATGCACCGTGCCTCGATGAGCATACTACCCAGAACAGACTGTTCCGCCTCGATGGAATGAGGCATCTGTTTATAGAGAATTTCTTCCTCTGCCATGGTACATCCCTCCTTAACAAGTAAAATCACAGTCCATGCCACAGCACAGCGATGGCACGGGTGGGAATGCTTGACTGTTTGAGAAGGAGCAAATCAGGTTTGCTCCCTCTTTGTATGTTACTCCTCAGCCACAGTGACCTTCAGGGTGCTGGTGATTTCATAGCCCAGCTTGCACTTGACCTCATAGCAGCCGAATGCCTTGATGGGCTCGCAGACCAGCTTGGTCTTAGCGATGTCATAGCCCAGCTGTGCCTTGATTGCATTGGAGATTTCCTTGGTGGTGACAGCGCCAAAGAGCTTGCCGTTCTGGCCAGCCTTGCCGGTCAGCTTGATTTCAGCGTCCTTGAGCTTATGAGACAGTGCGACAGCCTCTTCCCGCTCGGCGGCCTCACGAGCACGGCGAGCCTTTTCCTGCTGCTGCATGGTGTTGATATTATCTGCGGTGGCAATCAGAGCCAGCTTCTTGGGCAGAAGGAAGTTGCGGGCGTAGCCGTCGGAAACCTCCACCAGCTGACCCTTTTTGCCCTGGCCTCTGACATCCTGCTGTAAAATGACTTTCATGGTGTTTACCTCCATTTGATAGTGCTTGTTTTCTGCCTTTGCCCTCTTTGGAGGGGCGTTTCTGATACGGAAAAGCCAAACAAAGAACAGAAAAATATGATAACCCCCTCAGCGCCTCCAAAAGAGGCTGACACGGAAAAGCCGTGACGGAGGGATTTCTTCCAAAAAATCAATCGTGCGTAAAATATTTATCAATGGACTTTCGGAGCATCGTCAACGCTTTGCTCATGGGAATGTCCTTCATTTGAGCGCCCGCCGCTGCGCCGTTTCCACCGCCACCCAGCGCTTCCAAAATGACCTGCACATTGACACTGCCGGAGCTTCTGCCGGAGATATTGATTTGCCCCTCCTCAGAGTAGAGAACAAAGGAGGCTTCCACACCGGAAACGTTCAACAACTCGTCAGCGGCCTGCGCCGCAATGATGCGGTTGACCGGCTCATTGGAATAGGCAACCGCCACGCCCTCATGGAAGAACTCTGCCCGGCGGAGCAGGTCAAACCGCTTGATGGTATCGTTGAGGTCGTTCTGGAACAGCTTGCGAACATCCGTGGTGTCTGCGCCGCAGCGCCGCAGGAAAGCAGCTGCCTCAAAGGTGCGTCCACCGGTACGAAGGGTGAAGTTTTTGGTATCCAGCACGATACCGGCCAGCAGTCCCTCCGCTTCCACACGGGAAAGGTCGCCGGGCTCCAAAGCATACTGCACCAGCTCCGTCACCAGCTCTGAAGCGGAGGAGGCATAAGGCTCATGATAATTCATGATGGCGTTATCAATATAATCAGCGGCACGGCGGTGATGGTCAATGACACAAATTTTGCTGGAAGCATCCAGCAGCGGACGGGATGCCACCTGATCGGGGCGGTTGGTGTCCACCACCACAAGCAGGGTATCCGGTACCATGCGTTCCAGCGCCTCCTCGGGAGAGATAAAAACGCCTTCATACTCCTTGTGCTTTTCCATCTCCCGCACAAGAACCATTCCGGGAACTTCCTTTTCCTCTCGGATGAGGTGGACTTCCACGCCTTTTTTGCGGGCAATGGAGCACACACCGCCCGCAGCGCCCATGGCGTCCAAATCGGCGTAACGATGCCCCATCACATAGACCATGGGGGAAGTAATGATGAGCTTTTCCAGTGCATTGGCCATAACTCGGCTTTTGACCTTGGTGCGGCGTTCCTGCTCTTTGGAGCGTCCGCCGAAAAACTCAAACTGATACTGGTTTTTGATAACGGCCTGGTCTCCGCCTCTGCTCAGAGCCATTTCGATGGAAATGGAAGCGTAGCGGAAGAGCTCGGCAAAGGTGCCGCCCTGACCGATGCCGATGGAAAGCGAAGCGGAAATGCCATTGGGACTGACCACGCTGTGGACATCATCCAGAATGGTGAACTTTTCCTCCTTCAAGCGGAGCATAGGCTGCTCTTCCACGACAAAAAGGTAATGATCTCGGTCATATCGGCAAAGCATACCGCCGGTATCTTTCATCCATCGGTCGATGTGTTCTTCAATATCGGCTCGGACGTTGCTTCGGTCGCTGTCGAAGATGTTTCGCATCAGCTCCTCATAATTGTCAATGACAATCATGCAGACCATAGGCCGAGTAGCATAAAACTGATCCCGCAGGCGGGACAGATTGGTCACATCCACCCAATAGGTCGTGGCCAGAAACTGACCACTGTCCGCCCGGATGGTGTTGACGTTGCCCAAAACCATGTACCGCTGACCGTGGACGTGGTACTCTTTGGGACAAATACGCTGTCCATCCAGCAGCCACTGCGCATCAAAATCCGGCACAGCTATGGTTAAGCGGGCATCGGAGAGGTGCTCCCGGCTCCCGGTGACTTCCAGAAAGCGGTCATTGCTCCACACCACCTCGCCGGTTTCCGGGCGAAACACCACCATGGGAAAGGGAGAATCCAACATGGTATTTTTTCCCGCTTCGGTCAGCTCTCGAATGGTCTGATTTAAGGTGGCCTCGACGTGTTTTTTTTGCTTTGCGCCGGTCAGCAGCACATACAGCATGGTCAGCAGCGTGATGATGATTTCAACCACACCCAAAGCGGGATGCTGCCACACCATCACCAGAGAAAACAGCAGCAGTAAAAGGAGGAAAAATCTGGAATGGTTGGAAAATAACCGATTGAGTTTCTCGCTCATACTGCTCCGCTCCTTTCCGTCTGACGAGTATGTTGGTTCTGATCGGACGCCAGAACGACACAATAAACCAATATAATGGAGATTGTATCACTCCACGCCTAGAAATTCAAGTATGTTATGTCGTTTTTTCCCATCGGATTGAAAAAGAAAGCGCACTGAACCTCAAGTGAGGCAAAGTGCGCAAAAAAATTATTTTTTTATTGGCTGTTCCCGAAATAGCCTTCCGCTGTGCTTCCACAGATGGTGAGGAGTTTGGTTTCCTCCCACTGGGTGCAGGCAACGGTTCCGTTTTGGATTGCTCTGCCTCCCGGCTCCACCTGCTCCGTCGGTTCCTCATAGACCGTAAAGCGGAGGAGCAGCTCCTCCAGCGCTCTGCCCTGGGGGACATCCTCTGGAACAACGCTGAACAGAATTGTTCCGCTCAAGGGGATGTTTTGGCTTGCGTTTTGGCAGACCTGCGTGCTGACCGCTTCCCCATCCACCAGAATGTCCATTCCGATGGCATAAACGGGTTCATCCGTCTCCAGGGAGACTTCCACGGTGAACTGCTTAATTTCGGCCTCCACCGGATGGTAGCCCATGGTGAGGTAGTGCCCCACCACCACCAAACACACCAGAAAGGGCAGAAAAACCGCCAGTTTCACAACAAGTTTCCTTTTGGGGAAGACGAGCAGCACGCCCACGCAGGCCGCCAGCATAACGGGAGCACCAATCAGCAACAGCAGCGCATCACGTTCAAAGGTCATAATGGGAAGCATGGCGTTGGGATTGACCACTTCATTTGAAAAATGCAAATACCCCACGGTCAGCCAGACCACACAGAAAAACCCTGCCAAATAGACGAACAAAATCAGCAGCTTTCCCAGTTTTTTCATTTCTTTTTCTCCTTACAAACGAACAACGTAATCCCGTTGAGGAAAATGGAGGCGACAACCAGCACCAGCAGCAGCCCGGCGGCACAAGGGGTCACATCTTCCAGTGCGGCCCAATCCCCTGCTTTCACCCACATGGCATCCCAGCTATAGAAGGAGCAAACGGTCAGCGCTGTCAGCGACAGGCTGGCAAAGCGGAAGCCCTCCGCCCTGCGCTTGGTGAGGATGGTAGAAACGTTTCCCACGGCGGCGAACATCGCCAGAACACCAAAAACAATCCAGAGCTTTTCCATGTTCGATTTCTCCTTAATACAAAACGGTCAAAGCGAGCGAAATTCCCGTGAAAAGCACCCAAAACCGGGCTGTTTTTCGTCCTGTCCACACCTGGAACAAAACGCAGAGGCAGCCAACCAGCATCACCAGAATGCCCCAAGCGCTCTGGAAGCGGAGCGGAGTGAAGTTAAAACGATGGATATAGAGCGCCAGCTTGGAAAAAGCGGTGATGGCAAAGAGGACACTCTCTCCCATGAGCGCCGTCGAAAGGAGTTTCAAGGAGGTGCGCTGACGAAGTGGTGTTTCCGAACTGAACGCAATTACCCACAGCAGGGCAAAATTCAGCGCCATGATTTTGCACAGCTCAAAGAATCCCTGTCGGGCGTATTCCGCCACGGTATAGCCCTCGGCGGGAGCGCCGCCCAGCAGTGCACCGAACAGGTATTGTCCCTGAATCCAGAAGAAGAGCAGATACAGCAGCACAAAGGCTCCCAGCAGAACCGACCAAACCAGAACGGGAATTTTATGGAGAGAATTGAGAGAGGTTCGAATGCTATTTCTCTCTTTTTCCATCATCTCCTTGGGCTGTCGCAGCGTTCCCGTCACAAGGCCATTGAGGTAAGCGCCAACGGGCACACTGAATAGAAAACGGGAAAAATATTCCGTCAGAGTGTCCATATTCCAATTGGGGAGCTGAACCAGCAGTCCGCCCAACAGACTGTGGAACTGAGCGTCCGCTTGGGAGAGCAGAGAAGCCGCCAGAACAAAGAAACCGATTCCTACCACCACGGCCAGAAGCGAATAGCCCAGACGGACATAGTTGATTTTTTTCTCCTTCCGCTTTGTGCGGTGGGTCACGGCGTAGAGAAGGGAACGAATGCGGAGGAAAAAGTGCTGGAATGGATTGGTAATCAGTCCATTGATGCCATCGAAGACCACCAAAGCGCTGCTTTCTCCATCCAACAGACGACCAGAACGGCACAGCACCCAGTAAATGGCGTAGAGATGGGTAAATAAGAGCACCCGTCCCTCCCAGATGCGCCCAAACTGGAGAGGAAAGTTCTTCATCCCCTCCACCGTCAACACGCAGAAGCTGACAGCACAGATCCACAGGCCGCCCAGCCACAACCAATGCTCCTTGGTACACGTTTGCTGGCGGCTGTACCACAGCTCCCAAGCAGTGAAGCCGCCGCAGAACAGCAGCCAATAGAAATTCTGCCAAAAGAGATAACTTCCTCCAAGGCTCTCCACACTCATGGGGCAAGTCCACATACAAATGTAAAGATACGCCAAAACGTAGCTGACCAAGCCGGAAATCACCTCTCGGCGGTTGGACACAAAGGGAGGCGCTGGCGTGTAGGTAAATTCGTTTCTGACAATGGATTGCTTTTCATCCATCGCAATCAGCTCCTTTCTAGGGATGAGAGATCTTTCTTAAATTCCAGCAGGTCGCCCGGCTGACAGTCCAGCTCTCGGCAAAGAGCCATCAGGGTGGAAAAACGAATGGCTTTTGCCTTGTTGTTCTTGAGAATCGAGAGGTTAGCGGGGGTGATGCCCACCCGGGTGGCCAGTTCACCGGCGGAGATTTTCCGCTTGGCCATCATCACGTCCAAATTGACGATAATTTCCATAACAGCCTCCTTAAATGGTGAAATCCAGCTCATCCTTCATGGAAATGGCCTGTTCAAAGGCGTTTTTCACGATGCGGACGATGAGCCCCATAAAGGCCGCAGCACCAGCCAGCACAAGGATGATGACGAGGTGGACAAACCAGCAGCCCACCACAACGCAAAGAAACGCCACGCCAAAGCAAGCCCAGCTGACCAGCCGCATCCAGCGGACATTCTCCGCTACAAAGACCAGACCTTTTCCCAGATTGCCCAGCAGCTTCCAAAGACACCACAGAGCCGCCCACGCCGGAACGCTGCAAAGATAGGTCAGAAGGATGAGTCCCGTCACCTGAAAGCGTGAGAGAAGCTCAAACATCATGGGCATCAGCCAGAAAGCAGTCACATCCAGCGCCAGCAGCAGCAGCGCAAAGGCTCCCACGCAGACCTTGGAAAGGACTACGCTTTTATTTTCATTCCAATTTGTCAAAGCATTGTTCCTCCTTTTTTAGGGAAATTGTTCTCTCCCCCTTCTGGAAAGAGCATAGCACACTGTTTTTTGATTGTCAACACCTTTTTATCGTTTTTCAATAAATTATTTCTGATATTCAATTCTCTCAAAAGAGGAACTCCTTCCTTGCTCCTTCCATTCTGCATCATTTTCCCTCTTCCATTTTTTGCTTGTGTTCTGTATAATAGGAAAGAATCGCCCAAAACAATATCTGCTTTTCAAAAAGGAGTACGATATGACAAACATGACCCAACGAATCGTCGCCCTTCTGCTGGCTCTTCTGATGGGATTTCACCTGCTGCCACCGGCTGCTCTGGCCGTGGAAGGCTCGGAAGCGGTGGACTCTGTCTCCAATGCGGCGGAAATGGTGGAGCCTTCTGCCGCCGAAGAGACAGCGGATCATCCGGTTTTCCTCACCACGCTCTCTGGAGTCAATCCCCTTTACAAAGGCGTTGCCGCTGAACCGGAAGTCCCCGAGCCCGCTCCCCAAGGAATCCATCCGCAAAGCACCAAGGTTTACACCACCATCAGCGGCGTGGGAAAAGAGCTGCGGTCTTATATGCTCAACCGTGTCACCACCTTTAGCCTCTCGTTCCGCACCAAGTACACCCCCCACTCTCTGGACATCGACACCATCCGAGGATACACCGATGAGTTTTTTGAGTACGCCACCAAGCACACCGGCGTGGGCAACGAGGGAGATTATCTCCGCTGGAGCTATGGCAGCTGGAGCAGCGGCGTGGAATGCACCATCTCCAAAGGAACCATCACCTATCTGTTTAACTACACGCTGACCTACTACACCACAGCGGCACAGGAAAAAAAGCTGGCGGACAAACTCAAGCAAGTGCTTCGCTCCCTGGAGCTGGACGGAAAAACGGAATATCAAAAGGTATTTCTTCTCTACGATTACATCTGCCAGCACGTCACCTATGACACCAACCACATGAACGCCGGGCAAGGCTATCCCCTGCAATTCACCGCTTACGCCGCCCTGCTCAAGGGAAGCGCCGTCTGTCAGGGATATTCTACCCTCTTTTATCGCATGGCCTTGGAAGCCGGTGTAGAAGCCCGCATCCTCAGCAGCCAGAGTTTAAATCACGCCTGGAATCTGGCTCGGGTCAACGGCGCTTTTTATGAGCTGGACACCACCTGGGACGTTCTGTTAGAGGAAGAGGAATACGCCTATTTTCTCCGCTCCACCAGCGAATTCGGCCACAAGCTCAACGGCGTGGATGTCATCCCCGATGAATACCGTGCTCCGTCCTTCACCAAGGCTTATCCCCTCAGCCCTTCCAGCTACAACGGAAAGCCTCTCTCCGGCAAAACCCAAAACGGTCAGGAATGGAAGTATATCCCCCAAAGCCGCACCCTGAGCATCAGCGGCAAGGGTGCTCTGCCCGATTATACCTTTGACACCGTTCCCTGGAAGGACTGCCTCCCCTTGGTGAAAACCCTTGTCCTCTCCGACGAAATCACCGCCATCGGCGCTTATTCCTTCCGGGATGCCCCTTTGATTTGTGAAATCCACCTCTCTCCCGCCGTGGAAAGCGTCGGAAGCTACGCTTTTTATAACTGCGACCGATTGAAGGCGGTCTTTCTTCCCCCCACTCTGAAAAAAATTGGGAAATACGCCTTTGGTTTCCTCCGCAAAAAGAACAAACCCATTCCACTCAGTGGCATGGTACTCCAAGGAGATCGGGACACCGTGGCAGATCGCTATGCGGCGGACAACAAGCTTTTCTTCGACGCAACCAGCAAGATTGCTCTTACCAGCCAAAATGCGGTGCTCACTGTCACCACCCCTTCCCTGCCCTATAACGCCTCCCAGCAGCTTCCCGGCCTGACCTTGAAATACGGCAAGACCACGTTGGTTTCCGGCGTGGACTACTTCCTGAGCTGTCAAAACAATCGGGAGGTGGGAACCGCTTCCGTCACCGTCACCGCCACGGGTCGCTACAGCGGCAGCTTTGATGCGGCCTTTCAAATCGTCCCGCAAGACCTGAAACAAGCCAGCGTCACCTTGTCTTCCACCTCTTACCCCTACAACGGCAAGGCAAGACAGCCCTCTGTAACCGTAACGCTGGACGGCCACACCGTCTCCCCCGAAAATTACAGCGTTTCCTATCAAAAAAACACAGCCATCGGCACTGCTCAGGCCGTCATCACCGGAACCAACAACTGCTTTGGCAGCGTCAAGGCAAGCTTCACCATCCTGCCCGCCGCTCCCACCTTGTCCCAGGCGAAAAAGGCCGCTTCCGGCACGCTGGCGCTCCAATGGAAAAAGGTCTCCGGCGTATCCGGTTATCGGATTGAGTATTCCACCAACGCAAAATTCACCAATTCCAAGTTCAAAACCATCACAAAAGACTCGACGGTCTCCAGCAAGCTCACCGGACTGAAAAAAGGAACCAAATATTACATCCGGGTTCAGAGCTTTCAAACGGTTTCCGGGAACAAGTATGTTTCCTCCTGGAGCAAAACCCTGAGCGCAAAAGCATAACCACAAAAAGAAGGTACAAGCAGTTGGATCATCTGCCTGTACCTTCTCTTTTCGCTCTTGTGGATTTATTTCAGCTCGACGATGGTCACGCCGTCTTCTCCCTCTCCGTAACGACCCAGGCGGAAGGCTTTGACGTATTTGCAGGTGCGGAGGTAATTGTGAACCGCTTTTCTAAGCGCCCCCGTTCCCTTGCCGTGGATGATAGACACCCCCGTCAGATGACCCATCACGGCAGAATCCAGAAATTGCTCGGTCAAAGCAATGCCTTCATCGCACATCATGCCCCGGATGTCCAATTCCCGGGTAGCGCCGCTTCTCGTCACCTGATGGGTTCCGGCGGTGGAGCGCAAGGGGCGGTGCATGGGCTTTTTGCCGGTCTGCTTGGGTGCGGAGGAGACCACACGAACCTCTTCCTGTTTGGCGGTGACGTTGAGAATGCCCGCTTTGAGCTGCAATGTGCCGTCCTTGTTGATGGAAACCACCTGCGCACGAGTGCCCAGACGAATCAGCTCCACGGTGTCGCCTGCCTCGGCGGGGCGGCTCTGCTCCTGCTGCTGGATTTTCCGCTCGCCCAGCTTCTCTTCGGCTTTGTTCAGCTTGCGGCGCAGCTCTGCCCGCTGGGCGTTGGCCACTTCCGCATCCAGCTGTTCCTTTTGGCGCTTTTTCATGTTGTCCAGCTCGTTAAAGACCCGGTTGGAAACATTTCTGGCATCGTCAATGATTTGTCGCGCCTCGTTTTTGGCCTTATCCACCACCTTGGAACGCTCCTCGTCAATGACCCGGCGGCTTTCCTCCATGGCGGCGGCATCCACCTCCAGCTTCCGGCGGAGGCGGCGGGCTTCCATTCTCTCCGACTCCATCTCCTGGCGCTGCCGCTCCAACTGGGTCAGAACGTCCTCAAATTGGACATCCTGGCTATTGATGCGCTTGCCAGCGTTTTCAATGATATGCTCGGCCAGCCCCAGGCGGCGGGAAATGGCGAATGCGTTGGACTTGCCGGGAATACCGATGAGAAGCCGATAAGTGGGCTGCAAGGTCTCCACGTTGAACTCACAGGAGGCGTTTTCCACGCCGGGGGTGGTCATGGCGTAGACCTTCAGCTCGGCGTAATGGGTGGTAGCGGCGACCTTTGCGCCGATGCTCCGAGCCTCCTCAATGATAGCTACGGCCAGGGCTGCGCCCTCGATGGGGTCTGTACCCGCTCCCAGCTCGTCGATGAGCACCAGGGTGCGGTCATCGGCCTCATCCAGAATCTTGACGATATTGGTGATATGGGAGGAGAAGGTGGAAAGGCTCTGCTCAATGGACTGCTCATCACCAATGTCAGCCAGCACTTCATGGAAGACAGAAAAGGTGCTGTCGTCGTCCACGGGGATATGGAGGCCGCATTGCGCCATAACGGTGAGCAGACCGGCGGTTTTCAGGGTGACGGTTTTGCCGCCCGTGTTGGGGCCTGTGATGACCAAGGTATCAAAGCCTTCTCCCAGATAGATGGTAATGGGTACGGCTTTTTTGGCATCCAGCAGCGGATGACGTGCCTTTTTAAAGTGGAAGCTGCCGTCCTCCACCAGTCTGGGGCACATGCCACGCATGGCATAAGACAGCTTTCCTCTGGCAAAAATCACATCCAATTGCAGCAGCAGGTCATAATTGAGCAAAATATCCTCTTTGTGGTCGGCGCACTCGGCGGAGAGAGCAGCCAGGATGCGGGCAATCTCCTTTTCCTCCTTGCTCAACAGCTCCCGCAGCTCGTTGTTGGCCTGCACCGCCGCCATCGGCTCCACGAAGAAGGTGGAACCCGTAGCGGAGACATCATGCACCAGGCCGGGAACGCTGCCTTTGCATTCGGACTTGACGGGAACCACAAAGCGTCCATTGCGGATGGTGATAATGGCCTCCTGCAAGTATTTGGCGTTGGTGGGCGAGGAGATGAGCTTTTGCAGCACGTCACGAGCCTTGCCGGAGGCTGCACGAATGTGGCGGCGGATATCCGCCAAAGCGGGGCTTGCGTTGTCGGCAATCTCTTCCTCGGAGAGAATCGCACCGGTGATTTTGTTTTCCAGAACGGAATTTGCGGTCAGGCTGCGAAACAGGGGAGCCAAAATGGTGGGCGTTTCGCCAAACCCGCTGTAAGCATTGACCTCACGGGCGGTGCGGAGCACACGAGCCACGGTCAGCAGCTCCTTGTTGTTCAGAGAACCGCCCAGGCTGGCTCGCTGCAAAATAGCGGCCACGGGCTTCAGTCGGGCAATGGCCGGGCTGCCGTGGACATCCATCATGTTACGGGCGGCGGTGGTCTCTTCCAGCAGGCGGAGCACTTCCGCCTCCTGCACGGAGGGACGCAGCGCAAGGCAGCGCTCCTTTGCGTCCTCACAAACGGCCTGATGAGCCAGAAGCTCCAACACCTGGGGCAATTCCAGCGTGTGGAGGGATTTTTCAAATAAATCAGTCATAATCGCTTTCCTCAAAACAGCTTGCTTTTCTTCGGTATTTCCAACAGTATGACAGAAAAGAGGCAGGATTGCAACAGTTTTCTGAACACAGCCGAAAAAAGCAACGAAATCTGTGATTGACAAGCCCCCGAAAAACCTTCAAAATAAACATATTCCTTGTTGCAGAAGGGAGAATGTCACATGACTCCAACGAAAAAAGAACTGCAAGCCCTCTCCGGTACCGTCTGCGGCGTGGCTTATGAAAAAACGCCACCTGACCGCCACTGCGACCGCCTCACCTTTTACATAGATGGCCGTATTCACTTTGAGCGCTTCTGCTATGGCGAGGCCGCCGGTCATGTGCTCGACGCATGGGCAGATGGGGTATCAGCGGACGGAACGCTTCTATGGGAACAGGAGCCCAAATACGAGCACGAGAAAAAGGCGCTTCCCCGAGCCTTGAACGCCGTGGAACAGGACGGCGCTTCCTTACAGCTGGACGGCGACTGGCGGCGGTACGTCAAAACACAGGAATTGGAGAACGACAAAGAAAATGGGTATGGGTGGTTTCGTCTGTGGAAAATTCGGTTAAAAAACAAGAAATAATCAAACAAGCGCTGGACTTTCTCTATCCGCCACGCTGTCTGTTCTGCCAGAAGATGCTTGACCGGGAGGCGGGAGAGGATCCGCCTCTCTGCCCTTCCTGTCAGGCGCAATTTCCCGCCGCAGGAGCCAACGGACGGCAGGAGGGACAGCACTTCCGCTCCTGTCTGTCGGCGGTCTATTATACCGACCTGTTCAAGCCCTCCTTCCACCGCTACAAGTTCCAGCGGCGCTGGCATTACAGCCACCTTTATGGCCAATGGATGAGCGAGGCACTTTTGCAGCAGGAGCCGGATTTCCAGCGTTTCGACTGCGTGAGCTGGACTCCGCTCAGTATGCGGCGCTGGCTGACTCGTGGCTACGACCAATCCAAACGGCTGGCTCAGGAGGTTGCCCACTCCACCGGACTGCCCCTGGTTCCGCTCCTGTACAAGTGGAAACACATCGCTCCGCAATCCGGCACAAACAGTGCCGAGGAACGCCGAGCAAACATTCAAGGGGTTTATCGTCTGGCACGGGGAGCCGATGTCACGGGAAATCGTATTTTGCTGGTGGATGACATTGTGACCACCGGTTCTACCCTGGAAGAGGCCAGCCGGGTTTTGATGGAAAACGGAGCGGCGGAGGTCTGCTGCCTGACGCTGGCAAGAAGCGAGAAATAACATGCTTTGAGAAAAACGACAAATTTTGCTCGAATCGGGTCTGCTTGCTGCGGACCCGATTTTTTGCACCATATGAGCCGAGAACGGCTTTGACCGCCCCCCGACAAGCGAGCTTTTTTTGATGCCATGAAAACTTTTGATAAAACCACAAACTTTTTCGCTTTAGCACCTTAAATTTCGGCAATTGAGCAGGTGTCACGTCACCAAAAATCTGCTATAATACGTCTCGCACTTTCGGGGCGGTGAGTTTGAAGCCGTTCCCGTGCATCACATCACAAGCGGTGAGTTTGAAACTGCAGTTGAAAGGAGATCGTCACAATGAGCGATCGTATTTACAATTTTTCCGCTGGCCCTTCCATGCTGCCCCTCGAAGTCCTCGAAAAGGCAGGCCGTGAAATCACCAATTATCAGGGTTCCGGTATGTCCGTCATGGAGATGAGCCATCGTTCCAAGGTGTTCCAGAAGATTTTCGACGACACCAAGGCCAAGTTCAAGAAGCTGATGAACATCCCCGATGATTACGAGGTTCTGTTCCTCCAGGGCGGCGCTTCCACCCAGTTCTCCGCCATCCCCCTGAACCTCATCGGCGCAACCGGTAAGGCAGATTATGCCCTGACCGGCAACTTCTCCACTCTGGCATATAAAGAAGCCAAAAAGTACGGCGATATCGCCGTGGCCGCTTCCTCCGAGGCTGCCAACCACACCTACATTCCCACCCAGGATCAGCTGGTTGTCCGTCCCGACGCATCCTATTTCTACTACTGCGCCAATAACACCATTTATGGCACCGAGTGGAACTACGTCCCTGAAACCGGTGACGTGCCCCTGGTCTGCGATATGTCCTCTGATATTTGCAGCCGTGTGGTGGATGTGTCCAAGTACGGCGTAATCTACGCTGGCGCTCAGAAGAACCTGGCTCCCGCTGGTCTGACCATCGTCATCGTCAAGAAATCTCTGGCTGGCCATCAGCTGCCCTTCACTCCCCTGATGCTGGATTGGCAGACCCAGATTAAAAAGGACTCCATGTACAACACGCCCCCCTGCTGGTGCATTTATATGCTGGGTGAGGTGCTGACCTGGCTGGAGAGCATGGGCGGTATCGAAGGCATGGAGAAAATCAAGCACGGCAAGGCTCAGATGCTGTATGACGTGCTGGATGACTCCAAGCTGTTCCACTGCTGCGCCACCGACAAAGCAAGCCGTTCTGATATGAACGTCACCTTCCGCACCGACAGCAACGAGATGGATCAAAAGTTCGTCGCCGAGTCCACCGCCGCTGGCTTTGCCAACCTCAAGGGACACCGTGTTGTCGGTGGTATGCGTGCTTCCATCTACAACGCCATGCCCGTGGAAGGCGTCGAGAAGCTGTGCGAGTTCATCAAGAAGTTCGACAAAGAAAACGCTTAATGGACACTCATTGGGAGTTTTCCCCCACATGACAGCCCCTGACAGGGACGCTGCATGAGGGGGAAGCACTTCTGCCATGTTTCGGAGGAAAAATCATGTTTCGCATCAAAACCATGAACAAAATCGCTTCTGTGGGTCTCAACCAACTGTCCAAGGAGTTCTACCAGGTTTCCGACAACTACGACAAGTATGACGGAGCCATTGTCCGCTCCGCCAAGCTGCACGATGTCTCCTTCCCCCAGGAGCTGCTCGCCATCGCCCGTGCCGGTGCCGGAACCAACAACATTCCCATTGACCGCTGCAACAAAAACGGCATTGTGGTCTTCAACACCCCCGGCGCTAACGCAAACGCCGTCAAGGAACTGGTTCTTGCTTCCATGCTCTACGGTTCCCGTGACGTGCTGGGCGGCGCTGAGTGGGTCAAGGAGCAGGTGGCCAACGGCGTGGACGTGACCACCGTCGTGGAAAAGGGCAAGTCCGCTTTCTCCGGCCCCGAGCTGTACGGCAAAACCATCGGTATCATCGGTCTGGGTGCCATCGGCGCTAAGGTCGCAAACGCCTGCATTGCTCTGGGCATGGAGGTCATCGGCTATGACCCCTTCCTGACCGTTGATTCCGCTCTGCATCTGGATATTCACGTCAAGCACACCACCGACTTGAACGTGATTTATAAGAACAGCGATTTCATCACCATTCATATTCCCTACAACAAGGAGACCGCTAACACCATCGACGAGGAGGCCATCTCCAAGATGAAGGGCGGCGTTCGTATCATTAACCTGGCTCGTGGCGGTCTGGTCAACAATGATGCTATCATTGCCGCTCTGGAGTCTGGCCATGTGGCAAAGTACGTCACCGACTTCCCTGACAACCAGCTTATGGCCTGCAAGAACGTCATCGGTACGCCCCATCTGGGCGCTTCCACCCCCGAGAGTGAGGAAAACTGCGCTGTTATGGCCGCTCGTGAGTTGAAGGAGTATCTGGAGCACGGCAATATTGTCAACTCCGTCAATATGCCCGCCGTCTCCATGCCCCGCTCCGGCGTGTGCCGTGTCTGCGTCATCCACCGCAATGTGCCTTCTGTGCTGACCTCTATCATGACCTCCTTCTCTGCCGCTGGCATGAACATTGAGAACATGATTAACAAGTCCCGCAGAGATATGGCTTACACCATGGTGGATCTGGACACCAAGGTCAGTGAGAATATGCTCAATACCATTGCTTCTCTGCCCAATATCGTCCGTGTGCGCTCCATTGTGTAACAAAAACTGATTTTGCGTCGGGAGATGCTCCTCTTTGGGGAACGTCTCCCTTTTTTGTCGGCTGATTTTTCCTTTTTTCCAAAAAAGCCCTTTACATTCCGAAAAAAACTGCTATAATATACCTCGTTCTAAAGGTATGCACCCGTAGTTCAATGGATAGAGCGTCAGATTCCGGTTCTGAATGTTGGGGGTTCGAGTCCCTTCGGGTGTGCCAAAAATCCAAACAGGCCAGTGGCCTGTTTGGATTTTTCTTTTCGGCACAGCCGATGGGACTCGAATTTTGAGTACGCCCGCAAAGCGGGCTTCCTTTTAAACCGGAC
>JAKSQD010000051.1 GCA_024404315.1 Oscillospiraceae bacterium | reverse complement strand
ATTTCCCCCTAACAGAAAAAGGATTCTTCTTTACAAGGGCGAAAAACAGGGCTGAGTTTGAGCTGTTCCCCCTTTGGAACGGCTGAAACTTGTCCCCGACGGGATAAGCAAGCAACAACGAAGGAGACATTTCACATATGGAACTCAACAGCAAGCAGCGGGCACAGCTCCGCGGTCTGGCAAACACCCTGGAGGTCATCCTGACCATTGGCAAAGGCGACATTACCGAAAATGTCATCAAGCAGGCAGACGACGCACTGACCGCTCACGAGCTGATTAAGTGCAAAGTTCTGGAAAACAGCCTGCTCTCCCCCAAAGAAGCCTGTGACGAGCTGGCAAAGCGCACCCACGCAGAGCCGGTTCAGGTCATCGGCGGCAAATTTGTCCTTTACCGTCACAGTTCTAAGCTGGGCGAAAAGTGCATCCAGCTGGTGCAGCCCAAGCAGAAGAAAACAGCCGGTAAAAAATACGAAGCTTAAACGGGAAGGTCGGAACCCCCTGTCACCAGCGGTGGCAGTTCCCATGCCGGATGAGAAAACAGATGGTTTTTTCTGGTTTCTCCTCCCCTGGGAAGGACATGGCGCAGCCATGACAGAGAGGGTTCTCTTCCACACACTGATCCAAAGGAGGCTATACCATGGAATATCCGAAGAACTGGGAAGCAGAAGTCACCGCATGGGGTGACGATATCGCACCCGAAGAGGACATCATCGTCATTAAGGACGAATTCGGAGAAACGAAGGCACACAAGGTCAAGGGCATTGATTGGCTGGCAACCGCAAAGGCCAACTGGAAGAAGCTGGCTCTGGCTGTCGGCACCGCTCTTGTGGTCGTGACCGCCATTGTGGTGCTGGTCAAGGTGCTCACCGGTAAGAAGGACTGATGCGGCTGGGTAAGTGGAACCTGACCCGCCGCTCGGACGGCGACTACTCCCTTTATGAGTCGGTTTTCGTCCCTGGGGAAGATGCCTCCACTGTGGAGACAGTGGAACGGGGCAGGTTCTCTTTTCAGGTGTTCTGGCTGGGCATCGCCTTTGCCGGTAAAGCCCTGGGATGGCTGATGAAAGCAACATCCGGGCCCGGCAAAAAGAAAAAAAGACGGAGATAAGCATCTCCCCGCAGCCAATCCGGCGTGGGATGCCTTCTCCACACAAGGAAAGGAAGATTCCATGAAGATCGGCGTTTACGGCGGAACCTACAACCCGCCCCATCTGGGACATATGGCAGCGGCTCGGGATGCGGCGGAAAAGCTCGGGCTGGATTTGCTGCTGCTGATTCCCGACAACACCCCGCCGCACAAGGAGCTTCCTGCTGGCTCTCCCACAGCCCAACAGCGTTTGGAGATGACCCGCATTGCCGCTGACCGTCTCCAAACGAAAAAAACCAAAGTTGTGGCCTCGGATATTGAGCTGAAACGAGAGGGACGGAGCTATTCCGCCCACACCTTAACCCAGCTCCGGGAACTGTACCCCAAGGATGAGCTGTGGCTGTTGATGGGAACGGATATGTTCCTCACCCTGCACCAGTGGTATCGTCCTGACATCATCTGCCAATGTGCCAAAATCGCCGCCTTTGGCCGAGCCGCCGGGGACACAGACCACTTCGCCGAGCAGAAGAAGCGTCTCAAAAAGGAATTTGGCGCAAAGGTGAAATACTTTGACCTTCCCGGTCTGATTGAGGCTTCTTCTACCCAGATTCGGGAGGCGCTGCTGGAGGGGCGAGGCCGAGAGCTGCTGGACGAGAGCATTTATGGTTATATCCTCCTGCATGGCCTGTATGGTCTGGACAAGGATTTGACCAACCTCTCGTTGGAGGAACTCCGAGCCGCCAGCTACTCCATGGTCAAGGCCAAGCGCCTGCCCCACATCAAGGGCACAGAAGAAGAATGCGCTCTGCTGGCTCGGCGCTGGGGCGCTGATGAGACCGATGCTCGACGAGCCGCTATCCTCCACGACTGCACAAAGTTCTGGAATTTAGAAGAACAGTTGCAATACTGCCAAAAGTATGATATTCTATTAGACCAGATTGAGGAAGTGACCCTTCCTCTCCTCCACGCCAAGAGCGGAGCAGGGGTGGCCAAGCAGGTATTTGGGATGCCAGATGCCATCTGTGAGGCCATCCGCTGGCACACCACCGGCAAGGCGGATATGACACTGTTGGAGAAAATCCTTTACATCGGTGACTACGCCGAACCCAGCCGGAGCTATGACTGGTGCCACAAGCTGCGGAAGCTGGTTATGGAGAATCTGGATCAGGGGGTTCTGTATGGTTTGGAAATCACCATTGACCACACCCGAAAAAAGGACAACCTCATCCATTACCGCACGCTGGAGGCAAGAGATTTCCTGCTGGCACAGCAGGCGGCGGACAGCGTAGAATAACGGGTCATCATTAGGAGGAAACCATCATGAGCGTCTGGCTGGAGCTCCATCCAAAAATCAAACGCCTCGTGCGTTGGGCGTTTTATACGCTGCTTTTGTTTGTTGGTATCTATCTCATCCTGTTTCTCGGCCTTTGGAGGGTTTTTGATGAGGGAGACCCCATCAAACTGGAAGCGCTGACCGCCTCCGTTCTGGCTGCTTTTTGCGTCCTGATTGACGAGCTTCACGAGAAGCTGGAGCTTCGCATCCGAAAACTGGAACAGGCCAACGAGCAGCTGCAAAAGCGTGTGGAACACTTAGAGGCCATTTGTCCGCAAGCGGAGGCCGATGATCCGGCACGCATGGACTGACAAACCGCCTTTGAGCAGATAACAATCCTGATATTTGATTTTTTTACCGTAGTAAAAGGAGAACACTATGGCCGAAAGTTTAGAACTTGTCTCCGCCATCGTCAAGGCAATTGACTCCAAGCGAGGCATGAAAATTGAGGTGCTCAAGACCTCCGATGTCACCATCCTGGCTGATTACTTTGTTCTCGCCACCGCTTCCTCCACCACGCAGCTGAAAACCCTGTCTGACGTGGCAGAAGAGGCCGCTGAGAAGCTGGGCGAGACCCCTTACAGCGTGGAAGGCGAGCGTGAGAGTGGCTGGCGTGTGCTGGACTACAGCACGGTCATCGTTCACATCTTCCTCCCCGATCAGCGCAACTTCTACAACCTGGAGCGCCTGTGGCAGGACGCTGAGGTGGTGGACGTGGCTCCCATGCTGGCCGTGGAAGATGACGAATAAATTCATCAATCGTATGGGCTGACCCCATATAGATAGAAAGCAACCTGCTTTGGGTGTGAGGAAAAAGTGGGCTTTTCTCCTTTCCCTTTCAGAAATCCCATTTTTACGATCACCCCACTTTATCACGAAAGAGTTGATACCATTGAAGTACGATTTTACTGCCATTGAGAAGAAATGGCAAACCAAGTGGCGTGAGGGCAAGACCTTCAAGGCTGTTACTGGTGACACCACCCGTCCCAAGTGGTACGGCCTGGTCGAGTTCCCCTATCCCTCCGGTCAGGGTCTGCATGTCGGCCACGCCCGCCCCTACACCGCTATGGACGTGGTGGCTCGTAAGAAGCGCATGGACGGCTTCAACGTCCTGTTCCCCATCGGCTATGACGCATTTGGTCTGCCCACCGAGAACTACGCCATCAAGAACCACATTCACCCCGCCATCGTCACCGAGAACAACGTCAAGAATTTCCACAATCAGCTGGAAATGCTGGGCTACTCCTTCGACTGGGACCGTGAGGTGAACACCACCGACCCCAACTATTATCACTGGACCCAGTGGATTTTCCTCCAGCTGTTCAAGAAGGGTCTGGCCTATAAGACCTCCATGCCCGTGAACTGGTGTACCTCTTGTAAATGCGTCCTGGCCAACGAGGAAGTGGTCAACGGCGTTTGTGAGCGCTGCGGCTCCGAGGTCGTCCGCAAGGAAAAGTCCCAGTGGATGCTGAAAATTACCGAATACGCTCAGAAGTTGATTGACGGCCTGGATGGTCTGGATTATATCCCCCGCATCTCCATCCAGCAAAAGAACTGGATTGGCCGTTCCACCGGCGCTGAGGTCAACTTTAACACCACTGAGGGCGATGTGCTGACCGTTTACACCACCCGCTGTGACACCCTGTTCGGCGCTACCTATATGGTCATTGCTCCCGAGCACGCTTATGTGGAGAAGTGGGCCGACAAAATCACCAACTACGACGAGGTGCAGGAGTACGTCCGCAAGGCCGCCGCTAAGTCCGACTTTGAGCGTACCGAGCTGGCCAAGGACAAGACCGGCGTGATGCTCCAGGGCGTGAAGGCCATCAACCCCGTCAACAACACCGAAATTCCCATTTTCCTCTCTGACTACGTTCTGGCCACCTACGGCACCGGCGCTATCATGGCCGTTCCCGCACACGATACCCGTGACTACGACTTCGCAAAGGTCTTTGATCTGCCCATCATTCAGGTCGTCGCTTCCGCTGACGGCGCTCTGGTGGATCTGAGCAAGGAAGCCTTTACCGACGTGGCAACCGGCGTGATGGTCAACTCCGGCTTCCTGACCGGCAAGACCGTGGAAGAGGGCAAGGCCGCCATGATTGAGTATCTGGAAGCCAACGGCATCGGCCACGCAAAGGTCAACTACAAGCTCCGTGACTGGGTGTTCTCCCGTCAGCGTTACTGGGGCGAGCCCATCCCCATCGTCAAGTGCGAGAAGTGCGGCTATGTGCCCCTGCCCGAGGATCAGCTGCCTCTGCTGCTGCCCGAGGTGGAGAGCTACGAGACCACCGACGACGGCGAATCCCCGCTCTCCGCTATGACCGAGTGGGTCACGACCACTTGCCCCTGCTGCGGCGGCGTGGCCATGCGTGAGACTGATACCATGCCTCAGTGGGCTGGCTCTTCCTGGTACTTCCTGCGCTATGAGGATCCCAACTGCGCCACCTCCTTTGCCTCCAAGGAAGCACTGGATTACTGGGGTCAGGTGGACTGGTACAACGGCGGCATGGAGCACACCACACTCCACCTGCTGTATAGCCGCTTCTGGAACAACTTCCTGTATGACATCGGCGCCATTCCCTTCGCCGAGCCCTACAAGAAGCGTACCGCTCACGGCATGATTCTGGGTGAGGGCGGCGAGAAGATGTCCAAGTCCCGCGGCAACGTGGTCAACCCCAATGACATCATCGCTCAGTATGGCGCTGACACCATGAGAACCTACATCATGTTCATTGGTGACTTCGCCAAGGCCGCCGCATGGTCCTCCAAGGCCGTGGCTGGCTGCAAGCGCTTCCTGGATCGTGTCTGGAACCTCCAGGACACCTGCACCGACGCTCTGGACTACTCCGACAAGAACATCGCCAACATCCACAAGGCCATTAAGAAGGTCAATGAGGACATCGAGGCCATGAAGTTTAACACCGGCATTGCCACCATGATGGCACTGGTCAACGACTTTTACGCCAACGGCTGCACCAAGGGCGACTTGAAGGCTCTGATTCTGATGCTCTCCCCCATCGCTCCTCACCTCTGCGAGGAAATGTGGGAGAACCTGGGCTTCTCTGGCGAGGGCATGATCTCCGAGCAGAAGTGGCCCGAGTATGACGAGAGCAAAACTGTGGCTTCCACCGTCCAGCTGGCCGTCCAGGTGGCTGGCAAGGTTCGTGCTAACATCATTGTTCCTGTGGATGCTGATGACAAAACGGTTGTTGACACCGCTCTGGCTGACAGCAAAATCCAGAAGCAGGCCGAGGGCAAGCAGCTGGTCAAGCAGATTGTTGTCCGTGACAAGAAGTCTGGCGCTGTGAAGATTGTCAACCTGATTTTTAAATAAGAGCCTCCTTTTCCGCCTGGGGTCATCCCATCCCAACCAAGAGGGATGATCCCAGCTCCAAAGCCGAACAAGAGCGGAATGTAAAATCCCTCACAAAAAACTCGTGCGGTTTGACGTGAAATTTTCAAAAATCTCTAAAAAACCACTTGACAAACCCCTGTTGTCCCTCTATAATATAGTATACAATCCATATTAAGTGGGTTGCTGTGCCCTTGTCCAAGACTCCCTGGGCATATTCGGAGGGAGGGAAAATAGAATGGCTGAAGTTCGAGTGAGAGACGGCGAATCTCTGGATAACGCTCTGAAGCGTTTTAAGCGTTCCTGTGCTAAGTCCGGTGTCCTCGCAGAAGTCCGCAAGCGTGAGCATTATGAGAGCCCCAGCGTCAAGCGTCGTAAGAAGTCTGAGGCAGCTCGCAAGAATCGCAAGAGATTTTACTAATTTCGATTAGTCCATAAACCCCTATGTCGTTTGGCATGGGGGTTTCTTGCTGCGCTGCCTACACCGTCAGAGAGCACAAATTTGTAAACCGTTTTAATTGTAAACTTTGCAATTTTTTATGTTTACAATTAAAACAACCTGTGGTATGCTATCCGCCGAAAGGTGTGATTTGCATGAAAACAACTACGAACAACCATACTTACATCCTGGGTCTGGTTTACTGTGCCCTCTTTGCCGCTCTGATTGCTATTTGCTCTTGGATTTCCATTCCCACCACCATCCCCTTCACGCTGCAAACCTTCGCCGTTTGTGTGACCACCGCTCTGCTGGGTACCAAACGAGGCTTTACGGCTGTGCTGGTGTATATTCTGCTTGGTCTGGTCGGAATGCCTGTCTTTTCCGGCTTTACCGGCGGCATCGGTGTCTTAGCAGGCGTGACCGGCGGCTATATCATTGGCTTCCTGTTTACTGCGCTGGCAGTTGGTCTGATTACTGCCAAGTTTGGCAAGAGCATTCCCATCCTCGCCCTCGCCATGGCGGTGGGTATTCTGATTTGCTATGCCTTCGGCACCGCCTGGTTTATGGTCGTTTACGCCCGCAGCACTGGCCCTGTGGGTCTGATGAGCGCTCTGAGCTGGTGTGTGTTCCCTTATCTGCTGCCCGATGCAGTGAAGATCGTTCTTGCCATCATCGTCGTCAATCGAATGGAGAAGTATGTCAAGCTGTGAACTTCGTCTCCGTCCCCATCATGGAATGTGCATGGCCTATTTCCAGGGGCACGGTTACAATGAAGCATTTACCGCTCACATGACCACCCTCATCCGTCAGCTGACTCTCTCCCCTATGCGGGTTCGGCTGACGGTGGGCGGTGACGATGTGTGCTCCCATTGTCCCAACCTGCTGGAGGGTCACTGTACCAGCTGCGGCAAGGTGGAAGCGTATGACCACGCCGTTTTGAACTGCTGTGGTCTCCAGGAGGGAACCGTTCTGGAGGCCAGCGATTTTTTCCAGCTGGTTCGGAAGCAGATTTTGGAACCCGGAAAGCGCTCGGAAATCTGCGGCAATTGTCAATGGAACGCCCTGTGTCTGGGAAAGCCGCTGAATTTTTTGCAGAATTTTTCCTGAATTCACAAAAAAACAGTTGACAAATCGGCGTTGTACCATTATAATAACTCTTGCCTGTGAAACAGACTACTTGGAGAGATGTCCGAGCGGTTTAAGGAGCCAGTCTTGAAAACTGGTGATCCCGTAAGGGACCGTGGGTTCGAATCCCACTCTCTCCGCCAACATTTTTCATTACAACTTGACAGCTGTGTCAATTCTACCACTATGCGGAAGTACTCAAGTGGCCGAAGAGGCGCCCCTGCTAAGGGCGTAGGGCGGGGAACCGTCGCGAGGGTTCAAATCCCTCCTTCCGCGCCAGTAAAACCACCAGTTTTCATTATGAAGACCGGTGGTTTTCTGTTTTTTATTTTATCATCTTTTATTTTATCATAAATGTTGAGGTGAGCGCATGAACGGCAGATTGCTCATTGTGGATGATGACCTGCGTATCAATGAGCTGTTGCAGGATATTTTCATCATGGAGGATTATGAGGTGGTTTCTGCCTCAAATGGTCAGGAAGCCTTAGACATTCTGGAAAAGGACAGCTCCATTGATCTGGTGCTGCTGGATGTGATGATGCCGATTCTCGACGGTTGGGACGTGCTTGGTTATATCCGGGAGCGTTTTCCGGTGAAAATTATCATGCTGACCGCTCTCAGCAGCGAGTCCAGCGAAGTGCGGGGGCTTCGGGAAGGAGCGGACGATTATGTTTCCAAGCCCTTCCGCCGAGCGGTGCTGGTGGAACGGGTGCGGCGGTTGGTGCGTCAGAAGCGTCAAACTGACGTGCAAGAGCTTCACTTGGGAAAGCTGTGCCTGAGTCAAAGCCGCTGCATGGTTTTTCTGGACGGAAACGAGGTGCGGATGACAGGAAAAGAATACCAGCTCCTCCTTTATCTCCTGAAAAATAACAACGTTGTCCTCACCCGAGAACAGATTTTAGACTCGGTTTGGGGAATTGCGTTTGACGGTGAAAGCCGGGTGGTGGATTCGCAGGTAAAAATGCTCCGCCGCTCCTTGGGAGATTGGAGCCAGTGCATCCGAACGGTGCGAGGCGTGGGCTATTGTCTGGATGGAGAGGTGGTTGCGCAGTGAAAAAGCGCCTTTCCTTTCACGCTATGGTGAGCTTTGCCTTTTTGGGGGGTATCAGCGTCTGTTTGCTGCTGCTGAATGTGGTCTGCGTTGTGCTGCTCCATCATGTGTTGGTTTGGGACACCCGGTCGCAAATGGAAAAATACGCTGTCCAGTTGGAAGCGATGGATCAAAGCGGCACAGAAGAAGAAATTGATATCGTTCTCAATGAGATTTATGATGGCTATCTGATTCGTACCACCATTCTCTCCGAGGATGGCATGGTGCTGCACACCACGGAGGTATTCAGCCGAAGAAAAAACATCTCCATAATGGAGGAGATGTTTGACCATTTTGAGGAGCAGGGGAACAATCCCTATTTTGAAGAACTGCGTGACGATGAACAAAACCCGCTGAACATCTACTTTATCCGTCAGATGGACTCAGGATGCTATATCTTTATGAACCGCAGCATTCTGGGCATTACGCAGATTGTGCAAATCGTCTCCTGGTTTTTGCTGCTGGCCTGTTTGTTGGCGGCGGGGGTTGGCATGACCGTGTGGACGCTGGCCACCAAGCCCTTTAGTCACTCGATGGAACAGATGAGCAGCGTAACCGAACGCCTGGCGCATTTGGATTTTTCCCAGCGTGTCAACTACCAGGGGCGGATTCAAGAGATTGTGGTGCTCTCAGAATCCATTGATAACCTGTCGGAGCAGCTGGAAAAAAGCCTGAACGAGATGCGTCAAGAGCTGGAACGGCGCAAAGAACTGCTGCGAACGCTGGCGCATGAGATTAAAACCCCCCTGACAACCATTCGAGGGTATACGGAAAACATGGAGATTGTCACGGCGGGCAATGCTCGTGCAGCTCGCTACTGCCAAATCATGTTGGAGGAGTGTTCTGCGTTGGATGTACTGGCCACCGAGATGATGGAGGTTTCTACCTTAGAGGGCAGCAAAGACTTCTATGAACAGCGTTTCCTGAAAATGGAGTGGCTTTTTGAGATGTTCCGCCGGAGGATTCGCCGAGAACTACCTGACCAAGAAATTGCCGTTGAAGTGGAAGATGCCGTCGTCTGCGGCAATCCCTACCTTTTGGAACGAGTTGTCTTCAATTACTTAGGCAATGCCGACCGCTACCGCACTCCGGGAACCCCCATTTTGCTTTCAGGAAAACGGCTGGGAAATCGCTATCGCATTTCTGTCACCAACGACGGAGCGGAAATTTCCGAACAAGAGCGCAGCCGCATTTGGGATGCCTTCTATAAAAGCGACAAATCCAGAAAACGCAGCGGAAGCTACGGCGTGGGACTTTCTATCGTTCGCCAGATTGCAGCAATGCACGGCGCAGAAGCGGATGTGATTTCCAGCGGAGGAAAAAATACCTTCTTTTTTGAGCTTCCAATGATCGATGAGGATTCCTGAATCCGTCTTTCGTGAAAAAACTCCTGCCAGAAAAGCGGTTTGTGTCGCTCTCCGGCAGGAGTCCTTATTTTTTAGAGCCTATCTGTTTTTTATCTGTGTCCATGCAGGATGGGAGAGAGAGGCTTATAGATGAAGTAGCACAGCAGGGCATCCAGCAGACCCTTGCAGATGGTGAAGGGCAGGTTAAAGATGACCAGGCATTCCAGCAGGCCGTTGACAGAGGGAAGAATGGCCTGATACATGCCGATGATGGCCTCCATAGGCATATGATAGAAGACGACATAAGCGGGATACACCACAAGGTAATTCATCGGCACGCTGATAACGCCCATCACCACAGCGCCGATGATGGAGGCAGCAATAGCAGCCTTGCGGCTCTTGTGGTGCTTGTAAATCATACCAGCGGTGAAAGCGAAGGCAGCACCCAGCAGGAAGTTGCTCAGTTCACCGACACCAGCGGAAGAGGTGCCCTTAATGAGGAGGTGCAGCAGGTTTTTCAGCAGCTCAATGACCACGCCATAGACAGGGCCGAGGGCGAAGGTACCCAGCAGAGCGGGCAGGTCGGAGACATCCAACTTCACGAAGCTGGGAATCAGCATGGGGAGGGGGAACTCCAGGAACATCAGGATAAAGGCCACAGCGGAGAGCATGGCGGAAACGGTGATGTTGCGAATGGTGGTGTAAGTCTTTGTTGCGGGAACGGTTGCGGTGGTGGTTTTCATGGTTGATACACTCCTTGGAGAAAAAATAAAACACCTGAAAGATTTGTCTTTCAGGCTTTCTTCTCCTTTTCAGAAAGATGCCCAAACCAATGGCACGTTCCCAAAAGGAATTGAAATCTTCTTCCATCCAGACTATACTGTCGGTACCGGAGTCACACCGATTCATGCTTGCGCTTGCGGACTTTACCGCCGATCGGGAATTTCACCCTGCCCTGAAGACATCAGATTCAGTTGTCAAAGGCTATTATAGCAAGTATTTTTGATAACGCAAGTCTTTTTTACAGATTTTCGAAAATTGTGTAAAAGCAGAAGGAAGCA
This sequence comes from Oscillospiraceae bacterium, assembly GCA_024404315.1. GTDB lineage: Bacteria > Bacillota > Clostridia > Oscillospirales > Oscillospiraceae > Onthomonas. Next base: position 11,060 of record JAKSQD010000051.1, on the reverse strand, counting down.
ATTCGGTCTTTCTCTCAGAGAGGAAAGGAAAATTCCGTCTGAAAAGCAGAAGTTGAGCTGTTTTTCCACAAATGTTGCACACTTCTCTTGTCAATTCGGGTGGGAGTTGGTATACTAAAGGCACAAAGAAGTGGAAAACACACACTGATGAAGAGAGAAGGTATCATAATGAAACAAATCAATCCCCAAATCTGGAAGGAAGAATTACCCTTGTTTCGAAAAAAGCTGGAAGGATTTCAAACTGGAGAGGTAAAAAAAGCGGAGTATAAAGGCTTTTCCGGCCGGTATGGAAGCTATGCACAACGGAACCCCGCTCAGAATATGCTCCGCCTGCGCTTGCCCGCTGGACGTGCCACCGGGGAAAAGCTGGCTTTTATTGCTGAGGCCATTCGAAAGTACAACGTGACCAAAGCGCACTTCACCACCTGTCAAACCATTCAGCTCCATGACCTGGGCGTGGATGCAACCTGCGGCATCATGGAAGAAGCGCTGGATCACGGTATCGTGACCATCGGCGCTGGCGGCGACTATCCCAGAAACACCATGTGTTCCCCGCTGTCCGGTGTGGAACAGGGAGAGTATTTTGATGTTCTGCCCTATGCGGAGGTAGCGGGAACCTATGCGCTCCGTTTTATCGATGCCCCCAAGATGCCCCGCAAGCTGAAGGTTTGCTTCTCGAACTCTCCGGCCAATCTGCCCCACGCCACTTACCGTGACTTGGGCTTTGCCGCTCGCCCCGACGGGAAATTTGACGTATACAGCGCCGGTGGCCTGGGCAACAATCCCAAGTTCGGCGTAAAGGTTGCGGAAGCCATCGACCCCAGCGAGATTCTCTTCTACCTCAAGGCCATGTGGCTGACCTTCTGTGCCTATGGCAACTATGAAAACAGAGGCAAAGCCCGCACCCGCTATATGCAAGATGCTTGCGGCGGCCCAGAGGGGTATAGAGCCGCTTTCCTCGCCAAGCTCGAAGAGGCAAAAACCTGCGGCGAGGATCTGACCTTCTCTGTGGATGCTACTCCCATCACCAAGCAGGGCGACGGCAGCACTGTTTCTGGTTTGCGTGTGATTGAGCAGAAGCAGCCCGGCCTCTACGCCGTCCAGTGGCATCCCATTGGCGGCAGCCCCAACATAGAGACCCTGTGTGAGGTTTGCGACGTGGTTTCTAACATCTCCGCCGCTGAGATGCGGATTGCCCCCGATGAGAGCGTTTATCTGGTCAACCTCACCGGAACCGAGGCAAAGACCATTCTGGAGCTGACCGCCGGGGATACCGCTGAGAGCCTGTTTGAGACCTCCGTTTCCTGCATCGGCGCAAGCATTTGTCAGGTGGGTCTGCGGGATTCTCAGAGCTTGCTGTCTGCCTGCGTTCGAGCCGTTCGTGAGGCTGCTTTGCCCGATGGTGCTTTGCCTCAGATTCATATTTCCGGCTGTCCTTCCTCCTGCGGCACGCATCAAACGGGGGAAATCGGCTTCCGTGGCGCTATCAAGAACCGTCAGAGCGCTTTTATGCTCTATTACGGCGGATGTTCTGTGGAAGGCTCCGAGGCAATGGGGCGTGAGCTGGGAACCATTCTGGAAACCGAGATTCCCGCCTTCCTCGTAGAGCTGGGAAAGGTGGTTGCTGCCAGCGGGAAGAACTATACCACTTGGAACGCTGAAAATCCTGGCAAGTTTGAGGTGATTGCTGCTCCTTATCTGGCTTAAACTGTTCTGAGCGGAACAGCTCTGAAAGCCTATTCGTAAATAAACTGTACGCCGCTTGGCTCTTTCCCGGCGCAACCGACGCACTTTCATTTGCGGATAGGCTCTTATTTTCTTTTGGTTTACACCGATTTCCAAGTGTTTCGAACAAATGAAAAACAGAAAATGACCGTGACATTTTTTGCACGGAAATCAATTTCCACAATAATACTTGAGCATTTTGAATCACCAAGTTTTGAAATGGCGGGAAAATAAAGTTCTTCTATAACTTTAGACTGCCCTCAAATTGACTTGCAGATAAAAATTGATTTCTGTGACATTTTTTGAATTCGCTATTGACAACTGCAATTCATTTGTGTATACTATCCTCAGTTAGCAGAAGCAAACCGTCATGATTCCTCCTTTCTCCTCTGTAGCATGGTTTGCGTTTGTCCTCCTCTCCTTTCAAAAGAATTCCTCACTTTTGAAGCCGTGTCGATTCCGACACACCCAAAATTCCGCAGAAGCAGCCTGCGGCATTTTCAAGCCCTTATGGTTAGTTTTAGCTAACTATAGGGGCTTTGTTTTTTGCGTCATCAATCACAGGAACCGATAAAATTTTCTCCAAAATTTTTCAGAAAAATACGCTCAACCTCTTGATTTTTTCTCTTTTATCTGCTAACATAGTAAACGCTGTTTTAGTGTCTTTATCTGATTCAGCCCATTCTCAAGTGCAAGGGAGGTCAGCAAAATGGCAAAGTGCAATTTTTGCGGTAAGGGCGTAACTTTCGGCATTCAGGTTTCCCATTCTCACCGCCGTTCCAACCGTACCTGGAAGCCCAACGTGAAGCGTGTCAAGGCAATCGTTGATGGCACTCCTACCCACGTTTACGTCTGCTCCAGATGCCTCCGTTCCGGCAAAGTCACCCGTGCTTAATTGAATGGCTTCGGTTTATGGCTTCGGACATTGGCATTGTAAACAATTACAGAGGAAGCGCATCGGTGCAGTTCGAATCAGACTGCACCGATTTCCTTTTTTTGCTGAGAGCGCATCAAAACACCCATTCCGTTTGATTGGAATGCGTGTTTTTGTTTTTTATCAAAAAAATGGGTCTGGAACCGCTCCAAACCCCGCAAAACCGTCTTCCCCTATCCGCTTAACCGAAGGCGCAGGGTTTTCATGGCTCGTTTTTCAATGCGGCTGACCTGCACCTGGCTGACCCCCACGATTTTGGATGTTTTATCCTGCGTCAATCCGTGGTAATAGCGCAGAATGATGACCATTCGTTCCTTTTCCGGCAGGCTGTCCACCGCTTCCCTGAGCGAAATCCGCTCAATCATCCGCTCTTCCATACCGTCGTCACCAAGCATAGATTCCAGCGTCATGCCATCTCCGGTTTCTGTCTGCAAGGAGGTCACAGCGGAAGCGGCGGTCTCAGCGGTGGCAATCTCCTCCACATCCAGCCCCGTTTCTTCCGCCAGCTCTGAGAGGGTCGGCTCCCGTCCCAAAGCCCGGCTCAGGGATTCCCGAGCCGTATAGACCCGGAGGGCTTGTTCCTTTAAGGTGCGGCTGACTTTGACGGCTCCATCATCCCGGAGAAAGCGCCGAATCTCTCCGGCGATTTTCGGCACGGCATAAGTACTGAACTGCGTGCCAAACTCACAATTAAAGCCTTGAATGGCCTTGAGAAAGCCAATACACCCCAGTTGAAACAAGTCCTCCGCTTCCGCTCCCCGTCCCATGTATCGCCGTGCCACCGCCCAAATGAGCCGGTCATTTTCCGTCACCAGCCGTTCACAGGCCGCCTCATCCCCTGCCTGCGCCGCCTCCAGCAGTGCGCCCCGCTCCACCGTCATTTTCGAGCCGTCCTCATGGAAATCTTTTTCCGCATCACAATGGTGGTTCCTTTGCCCGATCCACTCTTCACCCGGCATTGGTCGGTGAAACTCTCCATGATGGTGAAGCCCATCCCGCTGCGCTCACTGCCGCCGGTGGTGTACATGGGCTGCCGTGCTTGCTCCACATCCGCAATCCCCACGCCCCAGTCCCGGACGGCAATTTCCAAGGTATTGTCCGCAAACAGCCGAAGACGGAGCATCACCCGACCAATGGTGTCGGGGTAGGCATGAACGATGCAATTGGTGACGGCCTCACTGACCGCCGTTTTGATATCCCCCAGCTCCTCCAGCGTGGGATCCAGCTGGGCGGCAAAGCAGGCAGCGCTGGCTCGTGCAAAGCCTTCGTTGGCGCTTCGGCTCTCAAATTCCATTTTTACCTGATTGGTCGGTTTCATGATGTAGGCTCCTTTCTTCAAAGCTCTTCAAAGGTGATGGGAATCATCCGATGGAGGTTGGCGGCTTTCAGCACCTTTCCCGGCTGTTTGGGCACATGGATGACCTTCATAGCGCCGCTGACCTCCTGTGTTCTCCGCCAGGTTCGCAGCAGCAAGGCGATGCCCGAGGAATCCATAAAACTGACGCTGGCAAAATCCAAAATCAACAGCTTGGGAAATCGCCGCTCAATCTCCCGATCCAATTCCATCATCAGCTGCCGTGCGGCGTGGTGGTCAATCTCTCCGGCCAGTCGGACGGTGAGCGTCCGGTTCTCCGCAGTACAAATCATGGGCATAAACAACCTCTTTTCCATGCACAGTCCGCAGGGCTCTATGCACAATTGGCGTTATTTCGGCGTTTGTATTCCGATTGAGACCATTATACCCTGGCAAGGCAGACAAAATGGTCGAAACCAATCACAGAGCGAAAAAAACAGCCGACAATCAGCAAGATCATCGGCTGAAAACAACTGGTTTAAAGCAGTCTCTTAGTTTTCGTGTTCAATGGCATCCACCGGGCAACCCTCCAGGGCTTCGTTGGCCATATCCTGCAATTCATCTGGTACATCCTCCATGGTCACATGAGCCAGGCCGTTATCTCCAATCTCAAAAACAGCGGGGCAGGTGGCAGCGCACAGGCCGCAGCCGATGCAGTTTTCATTGACAAAATAGTTCATATTCGGTTTCCTCCTTTGAAGTGGTGGGCGTACATCGGCTATTCTTTCCAGATGGATGGAAAATATGACAGGCGCATAACATTCCGCCTTCCGCTCTCCCTGGACAGCGGTTTCCGTTGCAAATCATTCTCTCATCCTCCTCTTGTGTTGGTGCGGCTATTCTAGTATAATAGGCGCAAAAAAGGGGGAATCCAATTGACTTATCAAGAGCTTTCCAAGGAATTTGATTTTTCTCTGTTGGGATTGGAGCCGAGCGACAACCAACAGCACGCTTACTGCACGCCGGTGGATGCGGAAATTTTCGCCAGAACGGGTGTGGACGGCATTCACTTTTGCACCATTCCCGCCTATGGAGAGATGATTTTCTGTGTGGATCCCAGCGGCAGCCATTCCAGGGAGGTTTTTCCCCTTGCGGAGGATTGGGAGGATCTGCTGCGGATGCTGCTTGCCTGTGGCGACGTGTGGAATCTGGTGGAGGCAGACAGCTTTCTGGATGAAACGGAGTTTTGGACCAATGTCAACGCCTCTTTGATGGAGGAAGAACGCCAAGCGATGTTGAAAGCGCTTAGGGAAAAAACAGGTCTGGAACCTCGGATAAACATTTATGAGCCGCTGATGCTGCTGCGGAGCGGTTTGGACTACTCTTACATCCAATACAGTGACGAATACTGGGAGATTCACAACACCGCTTCTTTCCCTCCTGAGCGCTGGGAAGTCTGCTTCAGCGGCACCTTTTGGGGGCATGACCCTTCCGAACAGCCCGGTACGGAAGTGGAATGGAACACCGAATTTGACTGGGCCGGGAAGCATTGGCGGATTCCGGCAGGCTATCTTTGTGAAGAGGGACTCGTCCTTGACCTTTGTTTCTCGGTGACGCCGGAAGAAATGCACACCTTTATGGAGCAGTATGAACCCAACCAACTGGAAGAAAGCCCTTTCCAGCTTTCTTTCACTCCCGAGCTGCTCGGAGCGGGCATTGAACTGCACCCGGATGCAAGCTGTAGCATTGCTTGGACACCGCTTCTCCCGGAGGAAGAACGTGACCTCAGCCCAGAAGCCGCTCTTGTGGTGGCGCACTACGGTTTGGATGAGAAACTGTGTTGGATGATTCACCGATTCTCCTTCCCTTGGGCAAACGGAGCGCCTCTCCAAACACTGGATGAGCTGTCTCTGCGTCTTAAGGCAAATCACGTCCAGCGTCCCGGTGAATGCTTTGAATGTCGTCAGCCGGGCGGCACGCTTGTGGTGCAGCATCCCATCACCCGAACCCTTCACACCATTACCCTGTTAGACTGCCAGCCCACGCAAGCCAACCTTCCCAGCATCGAGGAGGGGATGGAGTTTCCCTCCAACTGCTACCTTCTGACCTGCCAAATGACCCCTGAGCCGGAGATGGGCGGCTGGTATCTCCAGGCAGTCAGCGAGAACGACGAGCCAAGATTTCACGCTTCCGCTGGGACGGGAACCCCTTCTTGCATCGGCATCATTGGTGGAGCGGATGGCCCAACAACCTTCTGTTTTGCCCGTGTGAAGCAAACGTCACGGATAAAAAACCGTATATTTCCTTCTTCTCTCCATTTTGCTCTGCCGGAGCGGATGATGTGGAGGCTGTTCTGGCATTTCAGCCCTTATGAGGAAAAGATCCTTTCGATTCAGAAATAATTTATATTTTTTATTGACTTTTCTTGATGAAAACCACAACCGTTCACACAGTATTTACAGTTCATCCACCATTTAGCACTTGCCAAGCGAACAAAAAAGGGTTAAGATAGAATCGGAGTGGGAGGGTTCTTCCTTCCCTCTCCTCCCTTATTTCCTTTATTTCCTTCGAAAAAGAAATTTATATAACAGGTGAATCATCATGAGCCTTAGAATTGGTATCGACATCGGCTCCACCACGGTCAAAGTCGTGGTGCTGGACGAAGCCAACAAGCTGCTGTTTCGTTCCTACGAACGGCATTTTTCCAAAGTGAGAGAAAAAACCTGTGAGATTCTGAACCGCATCGCTGACCAACTCACTGGCCAGCAGGTCAGAATGGTCATCACGGGTTCCGCCGGTCTGGGCGTTTCCAAGGCAAGCGGCGTAGACTTTGTTCAGGAAGTTTACGCCACCGCTGCCGCCGTAGATGAATACGTCCCCGGCACCGACGCCGTGATTGAGCTGGGCGGCGAGGACGCCAAAATCATCTTCTTTGGCGGCGCTCTGGAAGAGCGTATGAACGGTTCCTGCGCCGGTGGTACTGGCGCTTTCATCGACCAGATGGCAACCCTGATGAACGTCACGGGGGATGAGCTGGATCGACTCTCCTTAAAGCACGAAAAAATTTATCCCATCGCTTCCCGCTGCGGCGTGTTTGCTAAGAGCGACATTCAGCCCATTCTCAACCAGGGCGGCAGAAAAGAGGACGTGGCCGCTTCCATCTTCCAGGCCGTTGTGGATCAGACCATCGCAGGTTTGACCCAAGGCCGAGAATTGAAGGGAAAAATTGTCTTTCTGGGCGGCCCGCTCCACTTCCTGATGGGTCTGCGGGAGCGCTTCGTGGAAACCCTGCATTTGGATGCAGAACACGCCATCTTCCCCCAGGACGGCGACTGTTTCGCCGCTATGGGTGCTGCTCTCTGCGCCACCGACTATCAGGAAAAGCTCTTTGACGATCAGCTTCGGCTGCTGGAAGAGAGCCGGGGCGCTGTCACCAGCCTGGACACCGCACCTCCCCTCTTTTTCTCTCAGGAAGAGTACGACGCATTCAGCGAGCGGCACAACGCCCAGCATCCTCCCGTGTATGACATCGCTACTTACAGCGGTGACGCTTATTTGGGTATTGATGCCGGCTCCACCACCACCAAGCTTGCTCTGATTGCTCCTGACGGTGGTCTGCTGTACACCTATTACCACTCCAACATGGGCAACCCCGTTTCCATCGTCAAGCAGCAGTTGGCGGAAATTTACGAGAAGATCGGCGAGCGCATCACCATCAAGGGCAGTGCCGTCACCGGCTATGGCGAAGACCTCATCAAAAACGCCTTCCGCTGTGACCTGGGTCTGGTGGAAACCGTGGCGCATTATAACGCCGCCGCTCATTTTAACCCCGACGTTGACTTTATTATTGACATCGGCGGTCAGGACATGAAGTGCTTCAAGATTCGCAATGGCGCTGTGGACAGCATCATGCTCAACGAAGCCTGCTCCTCTGGCTGCGGCTCGTTCATTGAGACCTTTGCCCGAGCGCTGGGTTATGAGATTGCCGATTTCGCCAAGCTGGGGCTCTTCACACAGAAGCCCGTAAACCTCGGTTCCCGCTGTACGGTCTTTATGAACTCCTCCGTCAAGCAGGCACAGAAGGACGGCGCTTCCGTGGAGGATATCTCCGCTGGTCTGTCCATTTCCATCGTGAAAAACGCCATTTATAAGGTACTGCGTATGTCCTCCGCCGATGAGCTGGGCAAGCACATCGTGGTGCAGGGCGGCACGTTCCACAATGACGCTGTGCTTCGCGCCTTTGAGCAGGAGCTGGGTCGGAACGTCATCCGCCCCACCATCGCCGGCATCATGGGCGCATTCGGCGCAGCTCTGGCGGCCAAAAAGCTGCATCTGGGACGCTCTTCCCTGTTGAGCGCCGAGGAGCTGGCTTCCTTCCAGCACACCGCAAAGCCCGTCACCTGCAACGGCTGCACCAACCACTGCTCCCTGACGGTGAACACCTTTGACAATGGCCGCCGTTTCATCTCTGGCAACCGCTGCTCCAAGCCGCTGGGCGGCAAAAAAGTGGAGTACCCCGACCTGATGCGCTACAAGTATCAGAAGCTGCGCTCCCTCCAGGGCAAGGGCAATGGCTCCGGCGTGCGTGGCCGCATCGGTCTTCCCTTCGGGTTGAATATGTATGAGAACCTGCCTTTCTGGTTTGAGTTCTTCACCAAGCTGAATTTTGAGGTGGTTTTGTCTCCTGAATCCAGCCGCAAGCTGTACATCAAGGGTCAGCGCACCATTCCCTCCGACACGGTTTGCTACCCCGCCAAGCTGCTGCATGGCCATGTGCTGAACCTGCTGGAACAGGGCGTGGATGCCATTTTCTACCCCTGCATGAGCTATAACTTCGATGAGGGCACCAGCGACAACAACTATAACTGCCCCGTTGTGGCCTACTATCCCGACCTAATCGCCACCAACATTCCCGCACTCAAGCAGCACCGCTTCCTGCATCCCTATTTCGGTTTGCACCGTCCCAAGGACTTCGAGAAAAAGGCCGCAGATTACTTTAAAAAGGAATTCAACATTCCCAAAAAGGAAACCATCAACGCCGCCCGAGCCGCTTACATCGCCTATGAAGCGTATAAGATGGATGTGCGTCAGACCGGTCAGGAATACATTGAATTTGCCCGCCGGGAGGGTATGCCCATCATGGTCATGGCCGGACGACCCTATCACATGGACCCCGAAATCAACCACGGCATCAACGATCTGGTTACGAGCTTCCGCTTTGTGCTCATCACGGAGGACGCAGTGGCGCACCATATGGATAAGCAGCCCAGAACTGTCCTCAACCAGTGGACTTACCATTCCAGAATGTACAACGCCGCCCGTTACATCTGCTCTCAGAAGGATATGGAGCTGATTCAGCTGGTTTCCTTCGGCTGCGGCGTGGATGCCATCACCACCGACGAGGTTCGTACCATTCTGGAAGACGGCGGCAAGCTGTACACACAGCTCAAGATTGACGACATCTCCAACCTGGGCGCTGTCAAGATTCGTGTCCGCTCCCTGCTGGCCGCCATCGAAGCCCGAAAGTCCTGATGGACAACCGAGGATTCCGGCATTTCCCCCTGCTTCAGGGAGCTTTTGAACGGTTTGCCTCAAGCATCCCCCAAACCCGGATGCTTTTGGGTAAAACACACTGAATATAACATTTTTCCGCATTGAAAGGAAAATTGATATGGCAGAATTAGTATATAACGAAAGCGGTCGTCTCCTTTTCACCAAGGAGATGCGCAATGAATACACCATTCTGATGCCTCAAATGCTGCCCATTCACTTTGAGATGTTCCGTCAGCTTCTGCTGCTGGAGGGCTACAAGGTGGAGCAGCTCAACAACGACAGCCGGAATGTGGTGGATGAGGGTCTGAAATACGTCCACAACGACACCTGTTATCCCGCTCTGCTGGTAATTGGTCAGTTCATGGATGCCATCAAAAACGGTGGCTATGACCCTCACAAAATTGCCCTGTTCATCACCCAGACCGGCGGCGGCTGCCGTGCTTCGAATTACATCCATCTTCTCCGCAAGGCTCTGAAAAAGGCCGGTATGGAGTACATTCCCGTCATTTCCGTCAGCTTTGGTCTGGAGTCCAATCCCGGCTTTTCCCTGACCATTCCTTTGATTCGCAAGCTGATTTACGGCATGATGTATGGCGACCTGATTATGAACGTAGCAAACCAGGTTCGTCCCTACGAAGTGACCAAGGGTGACACCAATGCTCAGGTGCAGAAGTGGATTTCCCAGATGGTGGAGCACTTCCAGAAAGGCAAGGGAATGAACCGCAAGCAGATGCGAGCCATTTTTGACGAAATGATCCACGATTTTGAGGCCATTCCCGTGGATCGCAGTGAGGAAAAAATCCGTGTTGGCGTGGTGGGTGAGATTTACGTCAAGTTCTCCGCTCTGGGCAACAACCATTTGGAGGAATTTCTGCTCTCGGAAGGTGCGGAACCGGTTGTGCCCGGTTTGACTGACTTCATGATTTTTAAGTTTTTCAACCGAGTGGTAGACGTTGACATCTACGGCGGAAGCTTTGCCAAGAGAGAGGCCTGCTCTGCCGCTATCGCCTATATGAAGGCTTGTCAGCATGACATGATTGCCGCTTTGGAGAAATCCGGTTTCCGTGCCCCCGGCGACTTTGACCAACTGCACCATCTGGTACAGGGCTATTTGGGCGACGGCTGCAAGATGGGGGAAGGCTGGCTGCTGACAGCTGAGATGCTGGAGCTGATTCACTCTGGTACAAATAACATCGTTTGCGCCCAGCCCTTCGGCTGCCTGCCCAACCACATCGTTGGTAAGGGTATGGTGCGTGCTTTGAAGGATAATTATCCTGATTCCAACATCGTGGCCATTGACTATGACCCGTCTGCTACACAGATCAATCAGGAAAACCGCATCAAGCTGATGCTCGCCAACGGAAAAACCATGCTGAAAAAGAAGCAGGCTGCAACAGTCAGCGTATAACTCCGGTTTTCCTTCATAGTGAAATATGGTCTCAAGTGCCACTGGCACCTTCGCCCATATTTTTTCTTGAAAGCGAAGCCTCCGGCTTCTACAGGAAAACCGCATCAAGCTGATGCTCGCCAACGGAAAAACCATGCTGAAAAAGA
>JAKSQD010000050.1 GCA_024404315.1 Oscillospiraceae bacterium | reverse complement strand
GGAAAATTGAATGTATGTGTAAAATTTTTATTGATAAAGAAATGCAGGTGTAAAAAATGTTTGATGAAAACTTGTTCCAGTGGACCCGAGAACCGGAAAGTTTTTCGATTGACCACAACCGTATTGAGATTGTAACAAAGCCCCATACGGACTTGTGGCAGAGAACCTATTATCACTTCCGAAATGACAACGCTCCGGTTTTACAGGCACGAACAGCCGAGAAATTCTTTTCCTTTGTCGTCAAGACAACCTTTGAGAGCAAACACCGCTTTGACCAATGCGGAGTGGTGGTGTACCTCGACAGCGAAAACTGGCTGAAGGGTTCCATTGAATATGAAAACGAGACCTTTCAGCATCTTGGAAGCGTTGTTACCAATCATGGCTACTCCGACTGGGCTACTACAGTGATTGACGCTTCTGTTCAATCTATGTGGTATCGTTTGAGCCGCAGAGAAGATGATTTTTGTATTGAGTGTTCCGAAGATGGCATCCATTTTTCTCAGATGCGTGTTTGTCATATGTGGGATGCAGTGGATGAGATTTCCTTTGGTGTTTACGCATGTAGCCCGGAAGACTCTTCCTTTCAAGCTACCTTTACGGATATGGACATCACAGAGTGCAAATGGTTGGCGCATGATGGCCAGCAGCCGGATGAATAACGTGTCAAAAAGCATCAAAAACAACCAAATTTCGACCTAATGCAAACAGGTATACAGAGGAGGGGCAAGCTTCCACTGTATACCTGTTTTTGTATGATTTAGGGCAATACCGCATAATAGGGATGTGCGGATTGCGCAGTAATTTTGCTTCCAAATTTGTTGGGAAAGCCGCAGGAATACTGACGTATTTCAAGGGTTTTACGGCAAATTTGGGAGTGAAAGGACAAGCAAGGCGCACATTCGACTATTGTGCGGTGTGGCCTTAGAAATATTTCCCAATCTACCGCAATTAACGTCTTCTTCTGCGCTTTTTCTTGGCTGTTTGGATCATCACGTCGTAAATACGCTGACAATTGTTGCGATCGGAAAATTCGAAGAAGTCGTCCGCTCGGCGGCGGTACTGCTCCTTCATGCGGCAGTCGTTCCGCATATAGTCAATGAGTACGTCAATTAACTCATCGTTTGTATGGCAGATTTCACCGAAGGCCATGGTGTCATAATGGAAGGTTCCCTCTTCATAGTGCTGAGGGATGTCGTTATGGTGCAGATACACAACCGGCTTACGCATATAAGCAAAGTCAAACTGAACACCAGAGAAGTCACTAACCATCAAGCTGGACTCCCGGAATTCCTTTTCATAGCTCATATCGCCAGTTGCGGGGATGATATCCACCACATCATTTTTATCAAAATCGTCCGCCTGGGGGCTGACAATGGGATGCAGGACGTAATGGATTCGATAGCCATATTGCCGGGCAGCCTCCAAAAGTCGGGGATCGTTGACCAAGGAGTTATACACCTTATAATAGTTGGTCTCCTTGAACATGGGGTTGTAATCACGCTCATGGCTCTCGCTGGTGGTGACGGGCATCGCCGCCTGCATTCTCCAGGTGGGCGTAATCAGAAGCTGTTTTTTGTCCTCATTCACCAGTCCGTCATAACGAGGAACACCGGTGAGCTTGAGAATATCACGTCCGGCGTAGTCGTAAATGGGACGGTTCAGGTTATCCAGCTCATATTTGGAAGCGCAGAAATAAAGGCTGATGTTATCTCTCATGCGGTTCTGGGCAATGGCAATCTTCTGAACAGACATTCCGTGCTGGACACAGGCCACGTCAAAGTGGAACAGGTCACGGACAAAAGCAGATTCCTCCATGGTGTAGCCATTGAAGGCAAACACGGTAGAATTGGAGATGACAACCATATCCGCATACATAAAAATCAGCTTATGCTTTAAGCTGTCACGGACAAGCGGCTTGATCCCTTCCTTGACAAAGCGCTGATAATCTGGGACGTTTTTATCAATTAGATAATATTTATCAATGCCGTCTTTCTGCTCGGAGGCATATCGGTAAAGATATTCCGAAGAATCGCCTGCTTTGTAAATTTTATCAATAAAGAGCCAGATGGGACGTCTTTTCCAGAATTTCTGCATGAAGAAGTAGGCCATGCGCAGCAAAACGAACTTCCACAGCTTCTTGGGAACATAGTCAGGATCGGACTCTGCCTTTTTCTTCACCTTCTGCCGATAAGCATAGCTGGGGAAGAGCATTTCTTTCCATAGGGAAAGCTCCTGCTTGATGACTTCACGGCGGCGAACCTTGCGAATGACAATACGGCGGTGGTCATACTGGGCGATAAAACGCTTTCCTCCGGCTCGGAACTCCCAATAGCTATTTTGGAAGACACTGCTCAAGCGGCTGAAGTGGCTGTCAAAATACAGCTCTACCAAAAAGTCTTCATCGTTGATGGTATAGCGGAAATCCAACTGCTGACGATCCTTGTTTAAATTGATGGGAACCTCCACTTCAAACGAAACGCTCTTATAAACGGAATTTCCAAAAATTTTGGTATGAGCGTAGCGATTGGTCAGGCGAATCTCATAGGGAACATGGTCTTTCAACAGATAGAAGTGTCCCCGCTCAAAGTCATAAATATTGGGGATGATACCGTCCACAAGCAGCTTTCCGTCCTTGTATTCCATGAACTGGATGCTGGCACGCTGTCCGGTCTGGGGCGTGGACAAGGTGTTAGCGTAACCAAAGAAGAGCTTTCCTTTGCTGAAATACTCCTCAAAAGCCATATCAGGATTCTGATATTTGACACGCAGCAGCATTCTTTGGAAGAAGGGATTTTTGCTGACACCTCGGACGCTGTGGCAGTTCATAATGAGCATATCATCCACATGGCGGAGCATCCGCTCCCAGGACATCACATAATCCACCGCTTCCTCTACAGGAACACAATGCTTATCCTTGTTGTTGACGTTGGCTTCAATGCGGTTGCGGAGGGTATAAAGGGCTTGATACTGGATGATACGAGGCAGCTCACCGTATTTCTCATAGACCGCTTCCAGGAAAGGCACCCAGAAGTTATCAATGGATTCATAATACCAATCAGAACGATAACAGCCGGGGTAATAAACTCGGTTATCCTCGGAGGCTTCGTCAAAGAGATAGGTCTGCGTATTTACAAACAGCATTTTTTGCTGTTCAATGACATTCCAGAGCAGAAACTCCCTCTCGAAGTCCAAGGGAAGATTCTCCTGAAACGGGCGTTGTTTTAACAGCTCCGTCCTCAGCCATGTGCCCGCCAAAAAATGAGGCAGACAGTGGAAGGTGTGGTTAAAATCCACATACTGGCGCTTATGCGCACCTTCCGGGCCGATGGAATGAACATCCGGGGTTGTATCAACCACGAACTGCTTCACAGACATCACGATAGCGTATTCCGGCTTTTTCTTCCAAGCTTTTAACATGGTGGCCAAATAATCCGGTTGGAAGGTATCTCCACTGACAATAAAGGTTGTATCAGGAGCGTCAAGCAGCGTGACAGCCTGATTCAACACAGCGGCACGGTTGGTTCCTTCCAGAATATCAGGAGAAAGTTTTTTTTCTATCTCCTTCACCCAGCTTTCGGAGCGGCTCGCACCATCCAGCATACAGAGAACCAAATGAATCTCTTCCAAATTCTTGGTCTGTGCGGCAAGAGAGGCTGCTGTTTTGGCGCTTTTTTCTGGCTCATTCTTCACGACCCAAACCAGATTCAGTTTTTTATCCATAGTTGCTCCCATCTTTTCTCGTTTTCTCTCTTTTGATTTCTCTTTGGCAGCTTCCTTTATTATAACATACCCATTCCGAAAGAGAAGAATCGGAATGGGTACGGTTTTTATGACTGGCGCACCAGTTTTTCCATCACATCGCAGAAGGTGGCCATATCCTCCTCCGTGCCAATGGACACACGAAGGAAATTGTTGATTCTGGGTTTATCAAAATAACGCACCAGAATGCCTTCTTCTCTCAGCTGGGCGAAGAGCTTCTTTGCCGGGACGAATTCATGGCTGATAAAAATGAAGTTGGACTTGCTGGGAAGAACCTGGAAGCCCAGCTCCTTCAAACGCTGAACGGTGCGCTCACGGGTTTCCATGACCATGGAGCAGGTCTTCTCAAAGTATTCTTGATCCCCAACCGCAGCAGCGCCACCTACGATGGCCAGCCGATCCAACGTATAGGAGTTGATGGAATTTTTCACGCAATTGATGGCCTGAATCAAGTTTTCACTTCCGAACGCATAGCCGACACGCAGACCAGCCAGGGAACGGGATTTTGACATGGTTTGAACCACGAGCAGATTGGGGTATTCCTCCAAGAGGGGCAGAGCGGAGGTTCCGCCAAAGTCCACATAAGCCTCATCCACAATGACCACTACGTCCGGGTTTCCTTCCAGAACACGGCGCAAATCCTGTTGACTCATCTCGATGCCGGTGGGGGCGTTGGGATTGGTGATGACTACGCCGTTGTTGTTGCCAATCAGCTTATCAATGGGCATGGTGAAATCGTCATTCAAAGGAACAATCTCACAGTTGATTCCAAACATCTCCGCATAGACGGGATAGAAGCTGTAAGTAATATCCGGGAAGACGATGGTATCTCCCACGCCGAAATAAGCCTGAAACGCAAAAGCCAAGACTTCATCGGAACCGTTTCCAACAAAAATCTGCTTTTCGCTGATGCCATAGGCTTTGGAAAGCGCTTTGCGAAGCGCCACGCCCTCGGGATCGGAATAAAGGCGCAGGGACTCTCCTGCTTCCTTGTGGATGGCTTCCAACGCCTTGGGAGAAGGCGGATAGGGATTTTCGTTGGTATTCAGCTTGATGAACTTCCGATCTTTGGGCTGTTCACCCGGCGTATAGGGAACCAGATTCTGAATCCGGCTGCTCCAATATTTTTTCATGGTAATCGCTCCTTGACTTTGGGGGATGTTTGCCCCCATTCCTCTTGATTGACCTCTCTGCGGAGCAAATCACTCTTCGACGCTTTCCGCAGGGAGAATTTTCTTTACGCTTTTCTCTGCTTTGTTCCGTGGAATCATCATTTCTCGTCCGCAGCCCTTGCAGCGCAGACGAAAATCCATTCCCACTCGGAGAACCAGCCATTCTTTGCTGCCACACGGATGGGATTTCTTCATTTGAAGGGTGTCATTCACATGGATATCCATTGCTGTTCCTCCTTAGAGCCTATTTAAGAGCCTATTTACAACCAATCATGATTTGGATTGATCGGTACGAACCAGATTGAGCAGCACATCGACCATTTTATAGAGGGAATCCACAGGCAAGTATTCATACACGCCGTGGAAGTTATGACCTCCCGTAGAAAGGTTGGGGCACGGCAAACCGAGAAAGCTCAGGCGTGCGCCGTCCGTTCCGCCACGGATGGGGACAATTTTCGGCTCCACACCGGAGCGCTCAAACGCTGCTTTTGCCTTATCAATCAAATCCATGTGCAGCTTGATGATTTCCTTCATATTATAATAGCTGTGCTTAATCTTGATTTCAATGCGTTCTTCGCCATAACGCATCCACATGGGCTTGGCCAGAGCAACCAGGTACTTTTTGCGCTGCTCAAAGTTTTGGCGGTCGTGGTCACGGATGAGCATTCGAATTTCCGCCTCTGTTTCATCTCCCTCGATGTGGTTGATGTGGTAGAAGCCTTCGTATCCCTCTGTATGGGAGGGAGTTTCCTCGGCGGGCATTCTGCTGATGAATTCACAGGCCATAAGCGCAGCGTTAATCATCTTATTTTTGGCATCACCGGGATGAATGCCACGGCCATGGAAGAGAATTTGAACGCCGCAAGCGTTAAAGTTTTCGTATTCCAGCTCACCCAGCTTGCCACCGTCCACGGTATAGGCGTATTTGGCACCAAACCGCCGGAGATCGAAATGATCCGCTCCTTCGCCAATCTCTTCATCCGGGGTGAAGGCAACCCACAGCTCACCATGAGGAACTTCGGGATGCTGAACCAGGTATTCCACGAGGGTGATAATCTCCGTAACGCCCGCTTTGTCATCACTGCCCAGAAGGGTGGTTCCGTCGGTGACAATCAAATCCTGGCCGAGATAATCATTCAGGCTGGGGAAATCCTTGGGAGACATCACGGTATTTTTCTCTGGGTCAAGAATGATATCCACTCCCATATAGCGGACAACACGGGGTTTGATGTGAGCGCCGGGAGCGTCAGGAGAGGTATCCATATGGGCAATCAGTCCCATGGGTGTCACCCGCTCCTGGCCGGGCGTGGCAGGAAGGCGGCCATAGACATAACCATACTCATCCCGCCAGGCATCTTCTACGCCGATGCTTTGCAGGTCAGCGAGAATGTGGTCAGCGAGAAACAGCTCTTTGGGGGAACTGGGGGTTGTCCCGCTGAACTCATCCGAGGTGGTATCAAAAGAAATATAATCAAAAAAGCGATCTAACGCATCCATACTGACAGACCTTTCCATGGAAACACAAGTGTTGCGACGTAATGAAACTGTATTTATTGTAACACAACTTGTGTGGGTTTACCATAGCTATTTGTATAAAACTTCGGATTGATGGTTGCTTCACAGTCCGGCAGCTTTGCAGGCAAAAAGAGGGATACAGCCGAAACTGCATCCCTCCGAACTCACAAAAGCAGCAAATTACTTGCTCTGAATGTACTTATCAATGGCAACAGCGGCCTTCTTGCCAGCGCCCATTGCCAGAATAACGGTAGCAGCACCGGTAACAGCGTCGCCACCAGCAAAAACGCCCTCACGAGTGGTGGAAACCTCGTCCTCGCCCACCACCAGGCAGCCACGGCGATTGGTCTCCAGGCCGGGAGTGGTGGAACGGATCAGGGGGTTGGGAGAAGTACCCAGAGCCATGATAACAGTATCCACCTCCAGCTCGAACTCAGAGCCGGGCACAACAATGGGGCTGCGGCGGCCAGAAGCATCAGGCTCGCCCAGTTCCATACGGACGCACTTCATGGAAGCGACACGGCCAGAGGGCTTTCCATCCTCCTTCACGCCGCCGATGATTTCAACGGGGTTGCAGAGGTTCTTGAACTCGATACCCTCTTCCTTGGCGTGCTCAATCTCCTCGTTACGAGCGGGCATTTCTGCTTCGCCACGGCGATAGACAATGTAGACGTGTTCAGCGCCCATACGCTTGGCACAGCGGCAGGCATCCATGGCCACGTTACCGCCGCCCACGACTGCAACAGCCTTGGACTTGATAACGGGAGTGTCATAATCGGGCAGATAGCCCTTCATGAGGTTGATACGAGTCAGATACTCGTTGGCGGAGCAGACACCAGCCAGACCCTCGCCGGGGATATTCATGAAACGGGGCAGGCCAGCACCGGTGCCGATAAAGACAGCCTCGAAGCCCATGTCATCCATCAGCTCGTCAATGGAAAGAACCTTACCCATAACCATGTTGGTCATGACGTTGACACCCAGAGCCTTCAGCTTCTCGACCTCGCCGCCCACGATTGCCTTGGGCAGACGGAACTCGGGAATGCCATAGACCAGAACGCCGCCAGCGGTATGAAAAGCCTCAAAAACAGTGACTTCATAACCCATCTTTGCCAGATCAGCGGCACAGGTCAGGCCGGAAGGACCGGAGCCAACCACAGCCACCTTGTGGCCGTTGGATTCGGGCTTGGCGGGTTTATCTTCCACGTTCTCACGATGCCAGTCAGCAACAAAACGCTCCAGACGGCCAATGCCGACCGGCTCGGTCTTGATGCCACGGACGCACTTGCTCTCGCACTGGCTCTCCTGGGGGCAGACACGGCCAGAGATAGCGGGCAGAGCATTGGTGGCGGAAATCACCTGATAAGCACCCTCAAAGTCGCCCTCCACAATCTTCTTGATGAAGTCGGGAATCTGGACGTTGACGGGGCAGCCGTTGACGCAGGGACGGGTCTTGCAGTTCAGGCAGCGAGCGGCTTCACCCTGTGCCATTTCGATGGTATAGCCGGTTGCAACCTCTTTAAAGTTCTTATTACGGACATCAGGCTCCTGAGAAGGCATAGGAGTCTTGGTGGGGCACATATTAGCCATGGTATTTTTCCTCCTTATCCTTACTGAATCAGATCCTGACCCATTTTGTCAAAGCGGCACATATGGTCACGGGTCATTTCTGCTTCCTGCTCACGGTAGGTAGCGTTGCGATTCATCAGTTCATCAAAGTCAACTGCATAGCCGTCAAACTCGGGGCCGTCCACGCAGGCAAACTTCATCTTGCCGCCCACGGAGACACGGCAGCCACCGCACATACCGGTACCGTCAATCATGATGGGGTTCAGAGAGACCTTGCAGGGAACGCCGAAAGGCTCTGCGGTCTTGACAACAAACTTCATCATGGGGACGGGACCGATGGCAATGATGACATCATACTTCTTGCCACCCTCCAGCAGCTGCTGAAGCTTGGTGGTGGTGAAGCCCTTTTCCTGATAGGAGCCATCGTCGGTCATCAGATAGAAGTTGTCGCAAGCCTCTTCAAAGTCCTTTTCCAGGATGACCAGATCCTTGTTGCGGAAACCAACAATCACGTCGGTCTCAACGCCAGCATCGTGGAAGCCCTTGGCAACGGGATAAGCAATGGCAGTGCCCAGGCCGCCGCCGATGACGCAGGCAGACTTCACACCGTCCATTTCAGTGGCCTTGCCCAGAGGACCAACAAAGTCCAGCAGAGCGTCACCGACGTTCATCTTAGCCAGAGCCTTGGTGGTCAGACCAACCAACTGGAAGATGATGGTGACAGTGCCCTTCTCACGGTCGAAGCCGCCGATGGTCAGGGGCAGGCGCTCGCCCTTCTCGTCGATTCGCAGAATGATGAACTGGCCGGGCTTGGCCTTCTTTGCCACGAAAGGAGCTTCAATCTCCAGCAGCGTAATCGTAGGGTTCAGCACTTCTTTCCGAACGATTTTATACATAGTTCGTAATTCCTCCTCTATTTGGTTTGAGAGCGGTGGTACGCCCGCCCTCAGGCGCAATCTCAAAAGGATAAAGACACGCCTTATTATATCTTTTCTGCAAACAATCTGTGCAGTATGATATCATGAATGGATCATTCCGCTGTTTTGGATGCTCTGAACCGCTTCCCGGATTTTTTCGGGGGGCAGAACCAGAGCAAAACGGACATAGCCCTCACCCAGCGTGCCAAAGGCGCTGCCAGGGGTGCAGATGACACCGGATTTTTCCATCAGCTCCAGGCAAAATGCGCCGGAGTCGGTGTAGCCCTTGGGGAGCTTGGCCCAGACAAACATGCTTCCTTCCGCATCGGGACAATCCCAGCCAATGCTGCGAAGTCCGCCGCACAGTGCATCACGGCGTTCCTGATACCCCTTGCGGCGACGCTCCACGCCATCTTGAGGGCCGTTGAGGGCTTCAATGGCAGCGTACTGGACAGGCAGGAAAATGCCATAGTCAATCTGAGAACGAACCGTGTACAGCTTTTTCACCACGTCCTCATTGCCCAGCACAAAGGAAATACGCCCACCAGTGAGGCAGTAGGTTTTGGACAGAGAGTTGAACTCCACGCCCACATCCATGGCACCGGGGATGGACAGGAAGGAAATGCCCTCTCTGCCATCAAAGATAATGTCGGAATAGGCGTTGTCATGAAGAATGATGACATCATTCATTTTTGCCCACGCCACCAGCTGTTCATAGAAAGCTCTTGGAGCAGTGCGGCCAATGGGATTGGCCGGATAAGAAACCACCATCGCCTTGGCACGCTGGGCGGTCAGGTCAGGAATAGCGCCCAGGTCAGGCAGGAAGTGATTTTCCTCCAGCAGATCATAGGTGACGATTTCTGCGCCGGTCAGCCAAGGTCCCATGCTGAAAATGGGGTAGCCCGGGTTGGGACAAAGAACCACATCGCCGGGGTCGCAGAGTGCCCAGCCAATGTGCGCCAAGCCCTCTTGTGAGCCATTGACAGAAGTGATTTGATTCTTTTCCAGCTTCACGCCGTAACGACGAAGGTACCAGTCCTGAACCGCTTGGGTCAGCTCGGGCAGATCACCCAGAGAATATTTAAAATTGTTGGGATCCTTGGTTGCTTCCACGGCGGCACGAAGAACGTTTTCGTCCGGCTGAAAGTCCGGGGTTCCAACAGAAAGGTTATAAACAGTGCGTCCGGCGGCAAGCAATTCCTTTTTCTTGTCATCCAGAATGTTGAAAATGCCGGGCTGGAAGGTATCCATCCGGGAAGCAAATTTCATTTCCATATGTCAATACCCATCTTTTGATTCTGAGCGCAGGGCAGAAAGGCATTCTGCTCCGGTCGTTCTTTCCATTATAGCGAAAGCCCTTCCCCATTGCAAGTGAAATTTTCTATACTTCCATACAAAAGTTCCATCATTTTTCTACACACAAAAAGGGAGAATTCAAAGCCGCATAGGAATCATATTCTACGTTTGACCATGCAGGTCAGCCCAGCATTTCCAGCAGCTGCTGCTCGCTGAGAATCGTGAGTCCCAGCGCTTGGGCTTTGGTCAGCTTGGAACCAGCCTCTTCTCCGGCGACAACATAACTTGTCTTTTTGGAAACAGAGCCGGAGACCTTTCCGCCCGCCTGCTCGATGCGTTTTTTGGCTTCGCTGCGGGTCATCTGGGAAAGTGTTCCGGTTAGAACAAAGGTGAGACCTTTCAATGCGTCTCCCGCTTTCTCCTCCGTGGAGCGGAAGTTCAAACCGGCTTCTCGCAGCGCCTCAATCAGATGCTGAGACTGGGAACTGGCAAACCATTTCACAATAAACTCAGCGGTTACGCTGCCGATATCATCCACAACGGTGAGTTCTTCCGCCGCAGCGCCCATGAGCCTGTCCAGGGTTTGAAATTCACGGGAAAGCGTCTGCGCCGCCCGGGAGCCCACCTGACGAATACCAAAGGCGCAGAGCAAACGGGAAAGGTCATTCGATTTGGACTTTTCCAGCGCTTTGATGAGGTTTTGAGCGGATTTTTTACCCATGCGCTCCAGTCCGGCCACTTCCTCAGCGGTTAATTGGTAGAGATCGGCAGGAGTTTTCACCAATCCAGCGTCTACCAGTGCCTTGACAACCGCCGGCCCCAGACCTTCAATATCCATAGCGTCTCGGCTGGCGAAGTGAACCAGATGACGAACCAACTGAGCGGGACATTCTGCACCGGTGCAGCGCATCGCCACACCATCCTCATCCCGTTCCACGGGCGCTCCGCAGACAGGACAGGTGCTGGGCAGGAAATAGGGGTTGCTGTCCTCATGCCGCTTGGAAGCGTCCACGCTGACCACCTGGGGAATGATCTCTCCCGCCTTTTGGACAATTACGGTATCACCGATACGGATATCTTTCTCTGTAATAAAGTCCTGATTGTGCAAGGTGGCATTGGTGACGGTGGTACCAGCCAGGCGCACCGCTTCCACCACCGCTTTGGGGGTCAGCACGCCGGTACGTCCCACCTGAACCACAATATCCAACAGCTTGGTGGGCTTCTGTTCGGGCGGGTACTTCCACGCAACAGCCCAACGGGGAAATTTAGAGGTCTCCCCCAAAACGCTCCGCTCGGCCAGACGATTCAGCTTGACCACAGCGCCGTCAATGTCAAAGGGATATTGTTCCCGCTCATCCCCCAGCTGGGCAATCCACTGGGAAACCTCCGACAGTGTATCACGGACGGGATGAGGAATCACCTTAAATTTCAGGGTTTCCAGATAGTCCAATGCGGCAGAATCGGTATCAAACTGGGAGCCATCCGAAAGCTGGATGTTGAAGATGATACAGTCCAGGCGACGCTTGGCGGCAACCTTCGGATCCAACTGACGGAGCGAGCCTGCGGCGGCGTTTCTGGGATTGGCAAAGAGGGTCTCCCCCGCCAAATCCCGCTCATCGTTGAGCTTTTGGAAATTTTCCCGGGAAATATAGCATTCCCCACGGACAATCAGACGATGTGGGGCATGTTCCAGCCTCATGGGGATAGAACGGACGGTGCGGAGGTTTTCCGTCACGTCTTCGCCTACCGCTCCGTCTCCTCGGGTAGCGCCACGGACAAACACACCATCCACATATTCCAGAGCAACCGACAAACCGTCCACCTTGGGCTCCACCACATAGGAAACGGCTTCGCTGTTCTCACGAATCCGCTGGTCAAAGGCAGCCAGCTCTTCCTCTGAGAAAACATCCTGGAGCGATTGGAGCGGCACTTCATGGATCACTTGCTGAAAGGCAGAAATGGCCTGACCCCCCACCCGCTGAGTGGGAGAATCCGGCGTAATCAGCTCTGGATGAGCCTCCTCCAGCTGTTCCAGCTCTCGAAGCTTTTTGTCATATTCAAAATCGGAAACGGTGGGCTGATCCAGAACGTAATATTGATAACTCCACTCATTCAGCGTCTCACGAAGAGATTGGATTGTTTCGTTGATGTCCATGAAAATTTCTCCTTAGCTTTCGTTTTGAATGGCGGTTGCGTCTGACACGACCCCGTGGAAGGGTTCGCCACAGACCAGATTGGTATAGCTTTGAGGGACTTCTCCCATCAGAAGGGATTCCGCCAGCGGAACGTCACAGGTAATCGTTTGATTGGAAAAGCCGCCGGGGAGCATCAGCAGAACATCCGCCGTAACCATCATATGAATGGTGTGGGCGGTCTGGTCAATGCCAATGGTGTGAAACTCGTTTTCAAAGGAGATGCCCACCTGCCCCACATGCAGCAGCTGCACACTCAGTTCCGGTCCCAATGTGGTGAACAGGTTCCAGTTCAGCGCCGCACCAATGGGGATTTTCACTCGGCGGCGGATTTGTCCGTTCAGCACCTCAGAAACGCCCTTTCCCACGGTCATACGAAGGGCGTTCATGGTGTCCATGTTCGTGACCATGCCAGCGGCAGCTCCGGTTGGATCGTAGGTGATTTGGACAAGCTCCTCATAAGAAAGGATTCCTTCCTCGGACAACTGCTGGCAAAGGGCGTTGACCTCTCCCGTGACCGCATTATCCAGCTCTGCAAGCGCCAGTTTTTCGGCAACCGGGCGCACCCGTTGATCCAAGGCGGTCAAAAGCAGACCGAACAGCAGCAGGGAAACGCAAAACACCAAAATCATCCGCTGTTTCATACCAGACAAAAACATCCCATGACGAAACCATCTTTGTTTCACACCATCACCCCCTTCTCAATATACGCAAAAGGGGGCGATTGGGTGAGATTCTTTTCTGTAACGGATTTTAACCGTTCAGCAGCTCTTCCGCAGCCAGCATGATGCCAGTCTTGCCGGATTCGTAAGTCAAGCCGCCCTGGAGGTAGACGGTGTAAGGAGGACGCATGGGAGCGTCAGCGGACAGCTCAATGGATGCGCCCTGAATGAAAGCGCCTGCCGCCATGATAACGGGACAGTCATAGCCGGGCATATCCCAAGGAATGGGCGTGACATAGCTATCCACGGGAGAGCCGGACTGGATGCCCTTGCAGAACTTTTCCACGGCCTCCGGCTTGTTGAGGGAAATCATCTGAATGATATCGTGACGGGTCTGCGTGGAGGTCGGCTCCGTTTCATAGCCCATCAGCTCCATCATGCGAGCGCCAAAGACCGCCGTCTTGACGGCTTGCGCCACGGTATGAGGTGCCAGGAAGAGACCCTGATAGAGCAGACGGTTATTGCCCAAGGTGCTGCCGCATTCACGGCCAATGCCAGGCACGGTCAAGCGCATGGCCGCAGCCTCTACCAAATCGTGACGACCCGCCACATACCCGCCAGTGGGCGCAAGGCCGCCGCCGGGGTTTTTAATCAGGCTGCCAACAATGAGATCCGCCCCCACCTGAGAAGGCTCCATGGTCTCCACAAATTCACCATAGCAGTTATCCACGATGATTTTTGCTTCGGGATTGTTCTCACGGACGATGGCAATCAATTCGCCAATCTCGGCGACAGACAGCGTGGAACGGGTGGAATAGCCCTTGCTGCGCTGAATAAGAACTGCGGCAACGCCGGGTTCCTGGACAGCGGCGGCAAGGCCGGCTTTGTCGGGCTGATCGTCGGCGGTGATATCCACCTGACGGTAGCCGATGCCATAGCTTTTGAGGCTACCAGGCTCGTTCCCGGTGACACCAATCACGCCCAACAGCGTATCATAAGGAGCGCCCACAGCGCTGACCAGCGTATCACCGGTTTTCAGGCAGCCATACAGAGCGGATGCAATGGCGTGGGTACCATTGACAAACTGAATGCGAACCAGAGCGTCCTCGGTGCCGAAAATCTCGGCATAAATTTTATCCAGCTCGTCACGACCGAGGTCATCGTACCCATAGCCCGTGGTTCCAGCAAAGAAATTCTCTGCCACCTTGTATTTCTGGAAGGCAGCCAAAACCTTGCGGGTATTATACTCCGCAATTGCGTCGATCTGTTCGAACTGACCGACAATATCCTTTTGAGCCTGCCGAGCAAGCTCCAGCGTTTTTTTGGAAAAAGGAAGGAAATCCATCTTATTTCTCACTTTCTATTTGCGTAAAGCAGGATAGGCTCTCAGATGAGCAGGCGCAGAAGGCCGTCAGCAGGCGGGCACATTCCTCAAAATCACGCTCATCCATCAGTTCGGTGGGCGCATGGGTGTATCGGCAGGGAATGGAAACACCGCCGGTCAAGAGTCCGCCTCTGGTGCGCAGAATGGAGCCGCCGTCCGTTCCGCCACAGGTCATGATATCATTCTGAACCATGATGTTCTGTTCCGCTGCAAGGTTTTGCAGCTTACAAACCACGGCAGCAGAAGACAGGAAGCTGTGATCCATCAGCTTGATGGCTGCGCCCTTGCCCACAGCGGTGGTTCCCTCATGCAGCGGGCCGGGAATATCATCCGGGCAAGTGACATCCACTGCAATGGAATAATCAGGAGCGATGTCAAACGCAGCCGCTCCGGCACCTCTTGCGCCCACTTCTTCCTGTGCGGTGAAAACAAACCAAAGATCTGCATGAGGAAGGTGATACAGGCGCTTCATGACTTCCAACAACAGGAGGCAGCCCGCCCGATTATCCAGGTAGGGGGCGATGATGCGGTGTCCCTGCTTCATAAAGGGCGCATAATAGATGGCGGTATCTCCGGGCTGAACAAGTGACAAGGCTTCTTCCTTGTCGGCTGCTCCAATGTCCAGGAAGAGGTCAGACATCTTGCATTCTTTGCCAACTTTGTTATCATCGCAGGAAATCAAGCCGAACACTCCATTTTTGAAACGAATGGGAGCTTGGAAAATGCTGGCAGGATCCAAGCCGCCAACGGGAGCAAAGCGAAGCACGCCCTCTTTCTCGCAATGCGTGACCATGAAGCCGCAGACATCCATATGGGCGGCCAGGAGAATTTTGGGGCCTGCTCCAGGCAGATGGGCAATGAGATTCCCCATTGCGTCGGTGGTCATTTCGGCGGCATAGGGAGCGCACTGCTCCTCCAAAAAGCGGCGAATCTCGCCTTCATCGCCGGCTGTGCCGTGGGCGTGGGTTAGTTTATCCAATAAAGTCAGGTCGATCATGAGTTATGTCCTTATCAATCAAAATTTTCAAGAAACAGCCGGGTCAGGGTCAGCATGGCTTCCGCATCATCCAGAGAGGCCACCTCCACGGGACTGTGCAGATAGCGCACCGGCAATCCCAATCCAACGGTGCGAACACCGCCCCTGCTGCGCTGATAGGCACGAGCGGCTCCGGTGACGCTGGATTTCGCCTGAATCTGCCAGGGAAGGTGATTGGTCTGGGCCAGCGTGCGGAGCTGTTCGAAAAGTGTCCTGTCGTACTGCGTAAAGCGGTCGGAAACAGGGAGAACAACGCCCTTTGTGAGTTTGGTCTCCTGTTTTTCGGCAGAGGTCAAGGGGTCATCGCAGGCGGGAACGCCGTTGAGACACAACACGACATCGGGACGTTCGGAAAAAGCCGCACCATAAGCGCCTCGGGTACCCACCAATTCCTGTGCGCCGAAAACGATGGTGCAATTCACCGGAAATACCTTTTCCCGCAGAAGTTGAATGGCCAAAGCACAAGGAATTTTACTGTTAAGGCTTTTTCCTTTCCACAGATTTTTACCAAATACGCCGCCCTCTGTTGTGAACCAGCCGACATCACCGAGAGCAAGTTTGCTTTCCGCATCCTTGCGATCTGCTGCACCAATATCAATGTAAAGGTCGTCGGTTTTGGGGACGCTCTTTCGTTCTTCACGGCTGCTGAGGTGGATGGGCTTCATTCCAATGACACCTGGAAGGCCGTTTTCGCCCATTTTCACTCGTTTTCCGACCAATGTACGGCGATCAACCGCTCCCACGGTTTGAAAACGCACGAAACCCCCATCTGTAAAGCCAGATACCATTACACCATTTTCGTCCATGGGAACGTCAATGACGAGCTTTCGAGAAGGGGTTCTCTTCCCTGTTCGAGTGACAATCAGATTGCCCAGAGCGTCCTCACGCATGGAATCCACATGAAGCGCCAGAATGTCCTTCAAGCGTCTACGGAACGCCTCTTCATGGCTGGACACAGCGGGGACAACGCCGAGTTGATTCAAGAGTTCCTTCATGCCGGTGCCTCCTCTCCGATGTGTTCCACAAAGGCCGCCAGCAGACGGGCGCTCTGCTCCACGTCACGCTGGTCAATTACTTCCACAGGGGTGTGCATATATTTCAAAGGAATGCTCAAAATGGCGGTGGCAATTCCTGCCCGAAGAATCTGAATATCCCAGCCGTTGGTTCCGGTAGAACCGGCCATTACTTCCACGCCGAAGGGAATCTGTTCCGCCGTGGCTTTCTGCTTCATGCGGCGGAACATCCAGTTGGGAATATTGGGGCCAACGCCCAGCACAGGGCCTTTGCCCATGCCGAAGCAATCGTCACCGGAGCAGTCTGGACTTTTGCCAAAGGTTACATCTACAGCAACGGCATAATCAGGGGCGATGTTGTAAACAGCGGCAATGGCTCCACGGCTGTCGGTCTCCTCCCCCACAGAGCCAAGCACATAAATGTCCACGTCTCGCTCTCTGGCTCGGAGTAGCTCCACCGTGCGAAGCAAAACCGCAAAACAGGAACGGTCATCCAGGCTTTTTCCCGCAATGCCGTTTTCCCCCAACATCTGGACATCCTCAGCGTAAGTGACCGGCGTACCGATGGGAATCAAGGCTTTGACTTCCTCCGCCAAAAGGCCGGTATCAATGCGCAGATTGGCCATTGGGATGGCTTTGCTGCTGTCCTCCGGCAACGCTCCCCAGATGATGCCGGTAATCTCCGGCTGCGTCATAATCGTCACTTCTCGGTTGAGCAAAACACGGGGGTCAATGCCGCCGAGCTGGGTAAAACGAAGAAATCCGTCGTCGTAGCCAGTGACAATCATGCCCACTTCGTCCAAATGCGCATCCAACACGATTTTTTTTGCGTTGGGTCGCCCACAGCGCAGAACGCCGATGGCATTCCCCATATGATCCAGATAAGCTTCCTCGACAAGCGGCTTCATAGCCTCTACCGCCGCTTCGGCTGCTGCGGTTTCAAATCCAGTAGGACCCTTTGCGCAGGCCAGTTTTTTGATGGTTTCGTAACAATTCAAAAAGATTGACAATCCTTTCCATAAGTCAGGAGTCAGAAGGAAAATTGCTTTTCACTCCCAACTCCTGACAGTAAACTCAATTACAGCTCGTTGACCAGAGCCTTGAAGGTATCGCCTCGCACCATGAAATTTTTGAACTTATCAAAAGAGGCACTGGCGGGCGACAGAATCACGATGTCACCGGGCTGTGCCAAATCGTGTGCCTTTTTGACAGCCTCAGCGAAATCATCAATAACATAAATGGGCAACTGCTCCGGGTCGAAGCCGGGGGCGTTCTCGGCGGCGGCCTTGATTTGAGCAGAGGTTGCGCCGGTGAGAATCATCTGGGAGACATGCTCCACCAAATCAGAACCCATCACGTCATAGGGAATGTGTTTATCATAGCCGCCAGCAATGAGAATGACCTTCTGCTTGAAGGAGCGGAGACCCGCCATAGTGCGGCTGGGGCTGGAGGCAATGGAGTCGTTATAATACTTGACACCATCCAGCACACGGCACAGCTCAATGCGATGCTCGACACCGCCGAAGGTTTTGGCGAAGTCACGGAAAACCTCGTCAGGGACGATGCCATCCAGAGCGGCAATGGCGGCCATATAGTTTTCGATGTTGTGAACGCCGGGAATGAGAATGTCCTCCACGGGCAGAACCTCACGCTTGATGCCGTTCTTCTTCACGCAGATGATGCCATCTTCCAGCACAACGCCCTCGTCCAAAGCGCTTTGACGGGCAAAGAGCGTGACCTCCCCCGCCGCTTCCTTCTGGAAGGAATAGGCGATTTCATTATCTCGGTTCAAGACCAGCCTCTGTCCGGCAGACTGGTGAAGGAAGATGTTCTTCTTGGCGTCAATATACTCCTGCATCCCTTTGTGGACATCCAGGTGATTGGGAGCCAGGTTGGTGACAACGGCAATTTCAGGGCTGGTATCCATGGTCAAAAGCTGGAAGGAAGACAGCTCCAAAACGGCGATATCATCCGGCTTCATGCTGTTGGTGTCGGGCAGGAGGGGTCTGCCAATGTTTCCGCCCAGATGAACGGTATAACCGGCTTTTTCCAGCACCTTGGCGATGATGGTGGTGGTGGTGGTCTTGCCGTCGGAACCCGTCACCGCAACACGCTTACAGGGGCAGACATGGAAAAAGACCTCCATCTCAGAAGTAATCACGCTTCCCTTTGCCTTGGCTGCCTCAAACGCAGGGATATCGGGGCGGATACCAGGGGAACGGAAAATGACATCCTGATCCAAATCGTCCAGGTAGGTTTCTCCCATTTTGAGCGTGGCACCCATGGCGGTCAATTCGTCAAGCAGAGCGTCGTTGTTGAACTTTTCCCGGGTAGCACGGTCACAGGCCGTGACCTTGATGCCTCGGCGCAGCATGAGCTTGATGAGGGGGGTATTGCTGACACCAATGCCAATGATGGCAACGGTTTTATTGCTTAAAGAAGTGAGATATTCTTCGAAAGTCATGATGATTCCTCCCAGCGGATATTCGGGTATAACCCATAGAAAGAGATATTATCAGTATAGGCCAATATGGGACAAAATTCAATCGTTAAATTAGAGGTTATCCCTCTTTTTTCGAAAAAACTTTGCACGAATCTTTCAGAAAATTTTGAATTACGTCTTTACATTTCCGACGTTTGTGCTATAATAGCATTCGGAAATCATCCACCATGGTTTCGCAAAATATTTGGGTTCGTAGCTCAGTTTGGGAGAGCGCAGCATTCGCATTGCTGAGGTCGAGGGTTCGATCCCCTTCGGATCCACCACTTCCCCACCATTCGTCTTTGGCGTTTGGTGGGCTTTTTCTTTCCCCTAAAATGAACATCAGACAAAAAGAACCTCATGTGTTCCTGTCGGCGATGGTTGAACCGCCACAGCGCAAACACATGAGGTTTTTTGATGGAAAAAACGGATTTTATTCCGCTGTCTGTTCTTGGGCAAGCTGGGTCTCCAACTGAGCCATAGCGTCCTCCAGAGAATGGAGCATCGCTTCAGACTGAGCGGCTTCATTTTGCCAATACGCCGCCACAGAAGTTTGATCGCAGAGGTGGAGACGATTCTCATCCGCCATCGCTTTGATCTTCTCAAAGAGCTTTCTGGTTTTGGCCTCGCTAAAGACCACATCACCATTATCTCGGATGCGCAGGCGCAGAGAGAAGCATCCGCCGCCCTCATCGGCACGCTTATCCATTGCCTTGCCGACATCCAGCTTATCGGTGGTAGCGGTGTGATAGAGCGTTACGCCAGACTGCTGCACCGGCTCGTCGCTGATGACCTTTTTCAGCTCGCTGACCACAACGGTTGTAAAGCCACGTTCGGTCAGGATAGAGGCCATATCCTCGGTATAAAGACGGTCACGGTCAAAAATGGTATCCGGCATTGCCAGAGAATACTCTTCCAAGCGAGGACGTATACTATCAATGCGGTCGGCAAGGTCGGTATCAGAATCCCAGCCGATGCAATAAGACCAGCCAGCATTCAGCATCTCGTTGAACTGCTCTTTAGAAATCTTTCCGTCGAGATCCGGGAACTGCTTATGCGTCAAAACCAACTTACCCTTAAAGCCAAACTCATTCATCAAGGGATAGAGATTCCAATACATGCTCTCATCCAGGTCAGTGACAAAAAAGTCCATGGTGGGAAGGATACTTTTTTTGACCTCTTCATACTTTTGCTTGAGTTCTTCCAGCTCGGCTCGAATCGCATCCTGATTCTCTTCGATCACGACAGGGCTGTTTCGATATTCCAGCAGTTTTTCCTCGTTGGCTTTCCCTTCTGCTCGATGATGGATGAAAACGCCCCCCAAGCACAGCACCATAGCAAAGGATAAAATAAGGCTGACAACCCGCCAAATTCTTTCATTCATAACGCTCGCTCCATGTCACTCCGCCACTATCAGGCATATTCCTTGTAATAGTGCTTATAATAACCCTTGTAATACTTCTTACCGCTCTTATAATCCACTTTGTTCAGGACAACGCCCAGCAAAGGACAGCCAGTTTTCTTAATCTGCTCCGCCACGTTGCTGGCCAGGTGATAGTTAATCTTTCCAGATTCCAAGAGCAGGATGGCACCGTCGCACTGAGGCGCAATGGCGGCAGCATCCACCACCATGCCCAACGGAGCGGCATCCACAATGACATAATCATAGTGATTCTTTGCATAGTCCAACAGCGCTTTCATCCGGTCGTTGGCAAGCAGCTCCACAGGGTTTGGGGGCACGTTACCGGAGAAAACGCAATGGAGATTCTGAATGCCTGTTTCATAGATGACATCGCCGATTCCGCATTGACCAGAGAGGTAATGGGACAAACCAGCCTTAACGGTTCCAGAAGTCACCTTATGGCTCATGGTAGAGCGACGCATATCAGTATCAATCAGAATGACACTTTTGCCCAGCTCTGCGAATGAATCACAAAGATTAAAGGCGGATGTACTCTTGCCCTCACTGCTGACGGCACTGGTAAGAAGGATCATCCGCTTGTCTGCGCCGCAAAACTGGATATTTGTGCGCAGGAGCTTTAGCTCTTCCTTAACAGCGTAAGGAAGCTCCCGTTTTTCCATGATGACCTGATTCATGTCTATTCCCTCTCATTTTCTCAGATTCCGATAGGTACTATATCATTTACGGATTGTTCAGCAGGAATTCCCGCTGGAAACGCTCCGCTCTGTTTTCAAATTCATTTTTCAGCGCATCCGAAACGGCGCTGACCATTCAAACGCAATTATCGGGGTGTTTGGTTGGTAAAAAAGCAATTTTATGCAATTGCCATGGCATCTTTTTGTGCCAGAGGTAACAAAAAAAGAGACAATTTTGGTTGTTTACTTTAAACCAAAGCCGCTCCCGAAGCTGAGTTACCTTTTGCTCAGGAGCGGCCCGGTTCAAACCTACTTTTTCAGAAGGAAAAGCAGATTCTCAATTTTGAATTACGAAGAGCAATTCGAACGATTAGGCATTCTTCTTGCGCAGCACGAAAGCAGCAGCGCCAGCAGCCAGAACGACAGCGCAGCCAGCCATCATCACGTTGTTGTCACCAGTCTTGGGGGACTTGGAGCCAGTGGTGGTGGAGGAAGCAGAAGTGGAACCGTTGTCGGAGCCATTGTTGTCGGAGCCGGAAACAGCGGGATCCTTCTTGTTGTTCTTGTCCTCGCCCTCAGTGCCCTCGGTGCCCTCGGTGCCCTCAGTGCCCTCAGTGCCCTCGGTGCCCTCAGTGCCCTCGGTGCCCTCGGTGCCCTCGGTGCCCTCAGTGCCCTCGGTGCCCTCGGTGCCCTCGGTGCCCTCGGTGCCCTCGGTGCCCTCGGTGCCGTTGCCAGTATTGGTGTTGTCCTCGGGCTTGGAGGGGCAGCCGTGATGGCCGTGATGGCCGTGGTTGGGACGGACGACAGGCTCGCTGGGCTGA